>JAGGRV010000377.1 GCA_021159445.1 Deltaproteobacteria bacterium
AGGAAGTACGTCTGCGTACCCGTACGCCTCGCATCTGCAGCACCCTGTAAACGCTTACAGTTCGGTAGGTTGCCTATATATATTCCATACTGGCCTTAAGAGGAAAACCGGCTTTCTTTGCACTTATGTGAACGGCCTTTACCTTTGTTTCTGCAATCTCACTGGTATAATACCCACAAACCCCAAAACCGTTGTAATGCACGTTCAGCATGATCCTTGTTGCCTCTGACGATGATTTATGAAATATATCTTCCAAGATCCGTACCACAAAATCCATTGTCGTATAATCGTCGTTATATAACAAGACCTCACACATGGGCGGTTCCTCGATTTCCTTCTCTGCAACGTCCTCCAATTGGTCTTGATTTTCAAGATCGAGCCGACTCATTTTTTGCATTTCCTAATTCTAGTTCGTCATATTTGCAAAATATCTAAAAATATTAAATACTAACTTGAGCAGTTAGCTGTTAGCCATTAGGGTTTAGCTTTGAAAAATCAAGGCATTACATTAATTAGAAATAACACCCAACGGGTAAATGTTTGTAATAGCAAAACATCCTGTAATCATTAAACTAATAGCTAACCGCTAAAGGCTAATCGCTCAATTTTATTGGTCTCCTGGATACTCAATCAGCATAAGAAATTCCTTGTTGCCTTTTGCTCCAAGGATAGGTGATGGCGTAACTCCTATGACAGTCAGTTTTAATTTATTGCAAAAAATATTTAGTCTATCCAGGACCTCGTGGTGAAGCTTTGGGTCTTTTACTATCCCGCCTTTTCCAACTTTCCCTTTTCCAACCTCGAATTGAGGCTTTACAAGGGCAATAATACGACTCTCCCGATGCATAAATGGAAGAACAGAGGGTATTACCAGCCTGAGCGAAATAAATGATGTATCTATTATAGTTAGATATATTTGAGAATCCAAGGCGTCAAGGGGCAAATATCGTATATTTGTCCTTTCGATAGGCACAACTCTTTTGTCGTTCCTCAGACGCCAGTCTAGCTGACCGTAGCCAACATCCACTGCGTATACCTTTGCTGCCCCTTTCTGGAGCAAACAATCTGTAAATCCTCCGGTAGATGCCCCGACGTCCATACAAACAAGACCGTGAACATCCATTGCAAAGTGATCGAGTGCGTGCGCAAGTTTCATTCCGCCGCGGCTGACATAGGGATGCAAAGGTTTAGCCAGTTCTATTTGGGTATCAGCAAAAAACCGGTGTCCTGCCTTATCAATGATGTTTCCTTCAACTCGCACCTTGCCGGTACTGATGAGAGCTTGGGCCTGATTTCTTGAAGTGGCAAGCCCCTTCTGCAATAAAAGAAGGTCAAGCCGTAATAATTCTTTTGCCAAAATAGGTAATTCTATGGTAGCTCTTGGGTTAAAGCAAGTATTTAAAATAAATTCCTAATCCGGACAAGCCGGAACCAAATAGGTTTGAAGATAAAAAAATTGATATTGTGTTTCAAAATTTTCTGCCAGAAAAAACGCGAAAATAATTACTAAGGAACGGGAGATAAATAAGTTGAACAAAAATTAACAGGATTTTTTGTTGT
>JAGGRV010000490.1 GCA_021159445.1 Deltaproteobacteria bacterium
ATAATGAAAGCCGTAAAGGCAAAGCGAGCAACTTTCAAAGTGAGCAAGGATACTCAAAAAGTGCCAACGTCCCCCATTATGGGCGCATCGGTTGGAAACGCGTAGTGGAAAAATCCTTTGGCCATGCCTCTCATTATCTAAT
The DNA here is from genome assembly GCA_021159445.1 of Deltaproteobacteria bacterium. Taxonomy (GTDB): domain Bacteria; phylum Desulfobacterota; class Dissulfuribacteria; order Dissulfuribacterales; family UBA3076; genus UBA3076. The sequence goes on from JAGGRV010000490.1 coordinate 143, forward strand.
GGCTGTAAATAGCTCAAAGCTCAAAGGAGAATCGCATAACAGGCAATGACCTATCAGCTATAAGAAAGGAGCCAACGTAATTACTTCTTGAATGCAAATCAATTCCGGTCTATATTTTCGTCTAACACTCCGGCAAAGGAAATCCGTTTTCTTAGCTGATTGCAGAGAAACCATGATTTACGGGCTATGAGCCAGGGAACAAAGAATAGGTGAAATAAATGGTTGAAGTTACTGTTAGAGTACCAGAAGACATAAAGGATATCATAGCTGAAACTAGTGAAACAATTTATGTAGAAGCTTTAAAAGAGGTCGCTCGGAAGAGAACGTCAAATATTCAAAGACGACTTAAGGAATTAAGGATCAAAAATGCTGCTTATGAAAAAAAGTATGGCAAATCTTACACAGAGTTCTCACAAAATGTCCCTGATACCTTGAAGGGGCACGATGATTGGATCGAATGGTCCTATCTGATCAAAGTAGCAGACGAATTAGCATATAAGATAGAAAAGTTGAAACTCCTATTAGGTAAGTAATGGAAGCTGATTTAAGGAACATTGTCGAAGAATTCTCTGATATTGTTGAGGTTATAGAAAAACTTGAAATATCGGAAGAAGAACAGGTCTCAAAGCTGAAAGCAAGATTAAACCTGTATGACGGAACTATCTTATGGGTTAGAGAAATACGCTTAAAGAAAGTAATACAGGCTTATAGCTACTACTGGTTACGCCCAGACCAGACGATAATTGTAGGATGGGATAATGCCCCACATCACAAAGAAGTGGAAAGTTTTCCTCATCATAAACACATAGGAAACAAAATTGATCCATCCCAGGAAAAGAACCTTAGAAGCGTGTTAAGTTTTATTAAAGGTTTTTTGGTATAACTTTCATGATATATCCTCCCTGCAGTTGTGGCCTTTGCGGTAGAATAAAAACAATCTCACCGCTAAGAACGCTAAGAAGCGCTAAGAAAAACATAAGAGCTTTAAGAGACATATAACATGAATACAACGAAAATGGAACGAATAGAGATAAACCTGATTACAGTGCAAAAAGTCTGAGTTAACCAGGATCAATATAGTTGACAAATAAGCGTATATCTATTATAGATTAGAAACTAAGATTTTTTAATCAAATTAAATGAAAATCCTTTATCTGGCCCATCGCATTCCCTATCCTCCCAATAAGGGGGATAAGATCAGGTCATTTCATCAAATAAAATATCTGGTCCAAAAACATCAGATCTATGTGGCCGCCCTGTATGATCAGAAACAAGATATTGAGTATCATTTAGATTTGAGCAAGCTGGTCAAAATAGTAGGTTTGGAATATGTAAATCCATACTGGGACAAGCTCTGGTCAGTAAGGAACGGGAGATAAATAAGTTGAACAAAAATTAACAGGATTTTTTGTT
>JAGGRV010000297.1 GCA_021159445.1 Deltaproteobacteria bacterium
ACATCTTTGATTGCTCACAGATGGAAATGGATGTTGCGACGCGCCCGCCTAACTCTATATTATCCATCCTAATGAAATCAGCAAATCCATCTTCATGAGATGGATAAACTCATTTGCTCCATATTACGAGGTGTCCGTTTTTGCCTCCCTTATTGGGGTTTTTTCGAGTCCTTCATAAATCCTGACTTCTTTCAAATCCCTGATAACAGTTCGGCAGGACTTCTACTAGAAGTCAACTGCCTCTATGGAGGAACGGAGGCGCCTGAGCACTAGTGTTCAGTCCCTCAATTGTCTAAATAGTTCTTGACTTTTTATCAGATTTTTCGTATCTTTCTTCTATCATCTTATAGAGGAGGAAGATATGAGCAAACCTATACCCATTAGCCTTACGAATGAGGAACAGTGTTATTTGGAAAAAGTGGTGCGGTCGCCTTCTGCCCAAGCTCGTGACGTACTTCGCTCCCGCATTGTTCTTTTGGCTGCTGATCGGCTCTCAAACCGAGAGATCGCCCAACGCCTTGACTGTAACATCAACACGGCCCGACTGTGGCGCAACCGTTTTTTTGCCCTCGGGATTAAAGGCTTGAAAGATCTAAAAGGACGGGGACGCAAACCGACTTACGACGAGAACAAGAAGGCGGAAATCATCGCCTCCACATTGACCCCGCCCGAACAGGCGACGCATTGGAGCGCCCGACGTCTGGGGAAAAAAGTGGGGGTTTCCAAATCAACGGTTCATCGTATCTGGAAAGCGCACAATCTTAAGCCGCATCTTGAGAAGACCTTCAAATACAGCCGTGATCCGATGCTGTTAGAAAAGGTCGTGGATATTGTTGGACTCTATTTGAATCCTCCTGAGGGAGCCTTAGTTCTCAGTGTGGATGAAAAGAGCCAGATTCAAGCTCTGGAGCGGAGCCAGCCCATGTTGCCGCTGGGTCCGGGACGCCCGGCAGCCCGCACGCACGACTATAAGCGGAACGGAACGACTACGCTTTACGCGGCCTTGAACCTGACCGAACCGGAGGTCCTGGGCCGGTGTTCAAAGCGTCACCGGCATCAAGAATTTATAAGCTTTATGCGCGAGATCGATAAGCTATACCCAACAGGTGAAATCCATCTTATTCTCGACAACTATGCGACCCACAAGCAGCCCAAGGTGGAAAAATGGTTTGAACGACGTCCTCGTTATCATCGTCATTTTACACCCACATCAGCCTCATGGATGAATATGGTTGAGGCTTGGTTTTCTATTTTGACTCGCCAGAGAATAAGACGGGGAAGCTTCACAAGTGAAATTACTCTACAGAAGTCTATTCACAAGTATATCAGAGATTGGAACAAACACCCGGTACCCTTCAAATGGGTCAAAACATCTGAAGAGGTCCTACGTCATTATGATATAGCTAATTTTAGGACTGAACACTAGTTACTTCGTCTTCTCCGCGTTCGTGGAGCATCTTGGAAATCTTGTTTTTTCTCGTCAACAGCTAAAGCTTCAAAAATAGCTCAAAAAAGGGGTTCTGTCAACCTTTTTTTCTCCGATGGCGCATTGA
>JAGGRV010000016.1 GCA_021159445.1 Deltaproteobacteria bacterium
CTTTAGTCCTTTCCTAAGATTTGAGGAGTCATACACTTCAATTTTCTCCTTGATACATGATTTCAGACCTATTAGCCTTCTACCTTCAGTCTATCCACCTGAACAGTTATTAATAGTCCATAACTTCCTTAAGTTCAAGCACAGTCCTTGTTACAGAGATGATGTAATTATTCACTTTCCCCCCTGACAGCCAACAGCCTTTTTCAGGTTTCAAAGCATAATCCGTTGGGAATACGCATTTTGGTGCAATCTGCCCGCGGTTGAAACCCTGCAAAAGCCTATCGGCTGCCAGGGAGTGTGAACGGTTACAAGATGATTGTATAATTACCACATCCCCTTCAACAATATAGGTACAAGGGAACCACAGAGGGAAAAACGGAAGCCCAAACAGTATATCCACAGGTCTGAATTCACTTTTTATATTTATGTTTATTATCCCATTACCCCCGTATTCATCTAGTTGTTCCTCAAAGACTTTCTTCAGAGGTGGCTGTTTCCAGGTTACAAGTCCGAAAAACCCGAAGTGGGCCTTCATGCTATCTTTAAAATGCTTCACTTCCAGCACTCTTACCGGGGTAGGGTCATTGAGGCATAAAGGAGGGTCTATGTCCAAAAGGTCCAAATGGACTGAGGCGCACCCGCATAGCAGAAAAACGCAGAGCAAGTTCGAAAGGGTTTTTTTAAAAACGGACTGAAAATTCATCATACTTTCCTCTTGGTGTCTCTTCATAGAATTCTACTTTGTCTACCCTTGAGTAAGTAGGGCCTTTATGGCACCAGCTTATCAACTCGTTCACAGCCCAGGAAGGTCCCTCGGCCACGAGTTCCACCCTTCCGCCGGGAAGATTCTTTACCCATCCCTTAAGCCCTAAGCGTTTAGCTTCAGCCCTTGTACTTGCTCTGAAAAATACTCCTTGAACCCGTCCGCTTACGAATGCGTGTACACGTTTTGTAGGCTTTTCCGTCATGGTAGGTTCCCCAAAATTAATTTGAAATTTGTAGCTTGGATTGGCCTTCTATGCCGTGATTTATAATGTGCCGGAAAAATCCGGTATGTCCAATCTTGCATTTCTCGGCATGACGATATTCTAAGCGTGCTATGGAAGAACGTCAATATGACTTGAATTCCCGTCCCCATAACATAAAAACATCAATGGGTTGTTCTGCTATAGAATCATCGGGACATTGATCTCGGAACGGCGTTCCCGAGCAAAGACGGAGCTTTGCAAAGAGGATCCCTTGTCATTCTCGGCCATAGTGTTACCTTAAATTAGCCATCTTAGGCAGGACTTTTCTGACAGGATGAACAAGATTTACCTGTCTGCGTGCGACGCACAAACAGGCATGATTTTCATTTATCCTGATTATCCTGTTGATCCTGTCAAAAAAAAAGGAATTCCTATACTATCAAGATATCAAAAAAGGTCGATATGATACATTCTTGCCTTAAACATTATACATTTGGCCAAGACAAGGCCTTCATTACGGGTTATGTGACCGACGAGCAACGAAGAAGACGGCAAAAAAGACATTAATTTGTTCAAGTTATTTA
>JAGGRV010000128.1 GCA_021159445.1 Deltaproteobacteria bacterium
GGCATAAAGATATATTTTATACCTCCAGCATAAACTACACTGTAAAAACAAGTATTTTTTTAATACTTATTTTACATCTACATCTAACAAGTATGCCGGCGTTTCAATCTTTTCCGGCATAGTAATATTACTTCTTATCGCTACATTTACCGGGGGTAGATAGATGGGAGCCCAGGGGAACTGTTTTAATAAATATTTGTGATAATCTATAAAATATTCGACTCTTTCTTCCCAGGTACCTGCTTCGGTCATTGCTTTATCCATTAATTCATCTGCTTTTTCATCATCCAGCATAGCAACATTTGGATAGCCCATTCTCTTGGAATTAAAATACCATTCCAGAATATCGGCATTAGCCCATCCATATAATCTAATTAATAGTTCCTGCTCGCCTTTTTTTAGTTTATCTTTGAAAGTAACGGAGTCATATTGGGTAATCTTTGCGTCAATTCCTAATTTTCGCAGCTGTTCCTGAGCAACCTCTGCGACTCTTCGGAATACAGAAACATTTTCTACCCATAAATTGGTAACAAATTTTTCTCCGCCTTTTTCCAGTATTCCATCACCATCATTATCTTTCCATCCGGCTTCGGCCATGATCTCTTTTGCTTTACCTAAATTATAACGAATTTTATATTCTTCAGGAACTTTTGATTCTTCTAACTGATCAATTAAGTAAGTATGAGTCACTTTACCCACGTTCATAAATACATGCTCCAAAATCTCTTCCTGATTAATGGCCAGACAAATGGCTTCTCTAACCTTAATATCAGTATAAGGTTCTTTTTGAGTATTCATAGCTAAATAATAAAGTCTGGCACTAGGGACTTCTACAACACCGATATTTTTATCTTCTTTAATTTTTTCCAGGAAGATGGCAGGAACACCCTCTGCTATATCGACACCGCCACTTGTTAGTTCCATGAACACAGTAGCCTCTTCTTTCATCTCCCGAATGACTAACTTATCAATCTTTGCAGGACCTTTATTTTCGGATAATTCAGTACCCCACTTATAATCAGGATTCTTCTTGAGAATTACTCGATCATCCATAATCCATTCATCCAGCATAAATGGTCCGGTACCTACAGCATATTTGATGCCGAAATCTTCACCATATTTTTTTATAGCTTCTTTGCTGGGAATGGTCATGTAAGTGGAAGATAAATTGAAGAGTAAATTTGGATCAGGATATTCCATATGGAAAGTTACAGTGTAAGGGTCCTCAACGGTGACCGATTTAATTGACTGAACCATGTAATCACTTGGGCTTTCTCTCATCTCTTTAATAAACCATTTAACTACCTCGGCATTGAATTCTGAGCCATCATGAAATTTAACTCCCTTTTTAAGCTTAAACGTCCAGGTCATGGCATCCTCGCTCATTTCCCAGGAAGAAGCCAGGGAAGGATAATACTTCTCATCAATACTCTTCTCGACCAGGCCTTCGTAAATAACGTTAATTGCGAGTGTTCCCCATTTTATTTCAAGGGGATTCAAGGTAGTTACGCCTTTGGCAGCAGGATCAACAAC
>JAGGRV010000329.1 GCA_021159445.1 Deltaproteobacteria bacterium
GTAGAATGTTGATATGGGTGTACGTATGTTCAACTTGAGGGTAGGCTGTGAATAGAGGGTATGTCTTCACTCGGGGGTATTACCAATCAATTTGGAGGGGATACTAAACACGTACCAGACAGTTTATGTTTGCCTGACGAGAGTTAACTATGATGAAAGATAGCGATGATGGCTCAAAAAAAGATTCTGCCGGTGTAACAATGCTTCTCGGCGATCCTAAAACAGCCATCATAAAACTTTCAGTGCCGATGATAGTAGCCATGTCTGCGCAGACGATCTACAATCTCGTTGATGCGATCTGGGTTTCAGGTCTTGGCGCTGACGCTCTCGCTGCGATTGGTTTTGTTTTCCCTCTCTTCTTTGCGGCTATGGCGCTCTCAAACGGATTGGGTATAGGCGGCGGGTCTGCCATATCTCGCAGGATCGGTGCCCGTGACAAGGATGGTGCAGACAACGTTGCGGTTCATACGATCGTTATAATGCTGCTACTCGCAGTTCTCTTCACTGTGCCACTCTTTATCTTCGCAAGGGATATATTCGTCCTGATCGGCGCTGGCAGGACTGTCGATATGGCGACATCCTATGGCAGGATCATCTTCGCAGGCAGTATATTTATATTTTTCACAAACATTGCAAATGCCATACTGCGGGCTGAAGGAGATGCTAAGCGAGCCATGTATGTGATGATGCTGGGTTCTGTTCTCAATATCATACTGGACCCGATCTTCATCTACTCCCTTGGCATGGGGATCTCTGGTGCTGCGTATGCTACGCTCATATCGCTGGCTATTTCGTCCATTGTCATGCTGAACTGGTTGTTCTTCAAGAAGGATACCTACATATCATTCAGATTCAGTGGTTTCAGATTCGATCGATCGATTGTCAGGGACATCTTTGGAGTTGGTCTGCCTGCTTCGGCGACACAGCTTTCCATGTCACTCACCATGCTGGTGATGAACGTCATAATAGTCACAGTGGATGCGATCGATGGAGTGGCGGTCTATACTACAGGATGGCGGGTGGCATCGATAGCAACACTGCCGCTTGTCGGTATCGCTACGGCTGTAGTTCCTGTAACCGGTGCTGCTTTTGGCGCACGCTCCTTTGAAAAGGCTAGTACCGCTTATCTTTATGCAATAAAGATAGGTTTTGCTATCGAGGCAGTGATAGCGGCGGCAACCTTCATCTTTGCCCCAGCGATAGCCGCGTTATTCACACAATCAAAGGAGGCGGTGCATATTGCACCTGATCTGATAATCTTTCTCAGGATCGTGAGTCTATTCTATGTGACGGTGCCGTTTGGCATGTTCTCTTCTTCGCTTTTTCAGGGGGCAGGAAAGGGAATGTATGCGCTCTTCGCCACGATTTTGCGTACACTTATTCTAACACCCTTATTTGCAGTAATATTCGCTTTTAACTTCGATTGGGGGCTGGTTGGAATCTGGTGGGGTCTCGTTGCAGCAAACGTTATCGGTTCGGCAGTGGCATTTTCATGGGCAAGATTGTATATGTGGAGGCTAGTTAAAA
>JAGGRV010000183.1 GCA_021159445.1 Deltaproteobacteria bacterium
CGGCTCATGGAGTCAATCCTTGAGCGGAACAACATGAGACGCGCGGTAAGCGTGTAGCATGCCCTGCTCGTTATGTTGATGATTGTGTCGCTGTATCGGAAACAGACGATAAGGGAGCCAAGTGATGATTACCTGGATCTTTGTTCCCCTGGATCTGATCCTGCCTGATCAGCCGAACCGCGTAGTACGGACCCGTATGCTGCGTGGTGTGGGAGGGGCGCTCTGTGAGGGGCGTCCCTATCCCGATAGCTAAATTTAAAATGTTATTACTTTATCGCTACTTACAATCCATTCTGCTAGTTCTGGCATGGTCGCTTTATCGGCGCCGTCAAAATAAGGTTGATTTTTGTAAATCCCGCAACGAACCATACAAGTTCCGCAAACTTTAACTGGGACGCCTTTGGCGATGAGCTCTTTTAGCATTTGTGACAAATCTTGATCATATTCTTCCGGTGGCTTGCAAATATCACGTGCCATATCAACGGAATCATTCATCAGAAAAATGCGTACTTCTTGCCCTGCATCAAGCAGTTTATCCGCAAGGCGCAGGCCGTTCCAAGTTACATCTGTACCATCATACGGTTGACGATTGAAAACAATTAAAATTTTCATAGTGCGTATCTCCCTTTGTTTTTTACAGCTAACGGCACGCATCACCTGACCCAAGCAGAACTATCGACCTACTTGGCAAAAGAGATGGTGATGGCACTTGCTGGTGACTCGGCTAAAATGCCGCCGTGCTTGGGGTCAGTGTGAATGCGATTGTTCTGTGTCTTGTTTTTCTACCCAATTTTCAACTCGCAGGGATTTTATTCGCATGAATTCTTTAACATTATTTGTAATCAAGATTAAATTGTTACTCAATGCATGAGCAGCTATTAGCATGTCAAGCGGTCCTATAATATTGCCTTGCTTTTCAAGTTGGGAACGAATTTTTCCATAATATCTTGAAGCATTCTCATCATATGAAAGAATTTCAAATGGGCTTAGAAATTCATCCAGTCGTTTGATATTTTTTTTGATATGACTACTTTTGCAAGCACCGTAATGAAGTTCCGATACGGTTATAGACGATATCCCCACCTTACCCACACCTATACTTTTAAACTTTTGGAGAACTTCAGGTAGATGATTATTCATGATGTAAATGCAAATGTTTGTGTCAATCAAAAATTTCATCCAATCCTTCTCTTTCTTGTTGAGATTGTGGTTGATTTCGCTCTGTCATGAATGGCTTGTCATATTTTCTCAAATTTTTTCCCCAGACATCCCAGATTGTATTGTCTTTCGGTAAAAGCAGAACACCTTCAGATACTTTTTTGACATACACCTCTTTTCCCTCAAAACGATAGGACTTTGGTAAGCGTACAGCTTGACTACGTCCGTTTATAAATAGTTTGGCAGTGTCCATAATGACCTCCAAATTGAAAGTTGATCTATATTAATTAGTATAGATCATCAAGGAGGCGTTGTCAAGATATATATCGTTGGGAATATATTTGTGGTTTTTTAGCACAGAACG
>JAGGRV010000107.1 GCA_021159445.1 Deltaproteobacteria bacterium
AAGCGAACTACCACAATCTTCTCCATAAGTTCACTCCCACCACTACGCCTTTTTTTATTCGTGTACATTCGTGTCAATTCGTGGCTAAGTGATAGTGGGGTGTCTTTGGCTCCTCTAATTGGTGAATGGTCGATAGCAATCTGGAGGCCATATCCTCTTCAACCATAGAAGATCCATAGACAATCCTCTTCAAATCCTCTACGTTGAGCCACTCGTCATTGGTATTGCTGATGTAGACAAAACCCTCTGGTAGCCTTTGGCCGGTTTTATAATTTTGCCTTTCCCACCACGAAAGGTTGGGCATAATGACATATATGCCGTTATATGCCACCGTGTTTCTCCCATCCTCTTCGGTGATAAGAACCTCGTGGATTTTCTCTCCCGGTCTTATGCCGATAATCTCAATCTCACATTCAGGCGCTACGGCTTTGGCCAGGTCCGTGACCTTCATGCTCGGGATTTTGGGGACAAATATTTCTCCCCCTTGCATGAGGCAAAACGCATTGATCACGAGCTCAACCGCCTGATCGAGCGTAAGCCAGAATCTCGTCATTCGTTCATCTGTTATGGTTATCCTTCCATTTTTCTTTTGTTGCATGAACAAGGGAATTACGCTTCCTCGGCTTCCGATGACATTTCCATAACGCACACAGCTAAATCGCGTCCTCTTTTGTCCTGAATAGGAATTACCATGAATAAATATTTTATCAGAACAAAGTTTTGTGGCGCCATAGAGATTAACCGGATTGACAGCTTTGTCGGTGCTTAAGGCGACCACCTTTTTAACTCCAATGTCAATGGCTGCATCAATAATATTCTGCGCGCCGTAAATATTGGTTTTGACAGCTTCAAACGGATTATATTCGCAGGCCGGGACCTGTTTCAAGGCTGCTGCATGAACAACAATATCCACACCTTCCATTGCCCTTTTCAGACGCTCAACGTCTCGCACATCCCCGATGAAATACCTCAATTTTTCTTCGCCGAATTTCTGCCGCATTTCATGCTGCTTCAATTCGTCGCGGCTGTAAATTCTTATGACTTTCGGGTGGTATTTTTCGAGCATTATCTTGCAGAAATGTTTGCCAAAGGACCCGGTTCCACCGGTTACAAGAATAGATTGTTTTGTCCAGTCTATCTCGCCTACATCCGCATTTCCCTGTTTAAGAATAATCCTGGCTTGAGCAATGGTTCTGTTTCTATGGCGAAGCAGATTTTTGATCTTATGTAACTTACTGATATCCTGCTCAGAATATCTCCTTTGCCCGCCATTGGTTCTTTTTGGCCTCACTATATCGGAGAATTCTGTTTCCCAAAATCGGATGGTCGATTTTTTGACTTGTAACTTTTCGCTTACTTCTTGAATTCTGTATACCATAGCGTCCTCCGTTTTCAGGTGATATTTCTTTCTTCGGCGAAGGGCAAATAAAACTTTAATTTAACTTTCAGGTATACTTTAAGATAGGGACATCCCTCTGTGTAACTTGTAAAAATCAATCACGAAAACACGAAGGTG
>JAGGRV010000214.1 GCA_021159445.1 Deltaproteobacteria bacterium
ATAATCGCCGAAGAGTTAAGCAAAAAAATTGATGTTGAATTAGCAACGGATCTTATTTTAAAAATACGAGAGACACCCGAGCTTAAGAACATTATGGATGATAAAGAAAGGGATAATATTACCAGAGATGCCTTTTCTTTAAATGATACATATAATTTGTCTGGTTTGAAAGTATTAATCTTGGATGATCTTTACCGTTCGGGCACAACGCTTCGCGCTATCACAAGTCTTCTTCATGAAGAAGGAAAAGTGAAGAATGTTTATGTCGTAACCTTGACAAAAACAAGGAGCACCAGATGACTAAAATATTTATTGGTGGCTCAAGAAAAGTTACTAGATTAAACGAAATAATTCGTAAGCGTATAAGCAATATTATTGATCAGAATTTAGCTATATACGTTGGAGATGCCAATGGGGCAGATAAGGCAGTTCAAACTTTTTTGTCAGAAAAAGAATATAAAAATGTATCAGTTTTCTGCTCAGGCATGAAATGCAGAAATAATGTTGGCAAATGGAAAACGGTAAATATTGAAGTTGCATCAGAATTAAGAGGTATCAAATTCTATATGGCTAAAGATTATGAAATGGCCAAATTGGCAGATTACGGCTTCATGTTATGGGATGGGAAGAGTGCAGGGACCCTAAACAATGTTCTAAACCTGTTGAAGTTAGATAAAAAAACTCTTATTTATTTTTCACCAACTAAACAGTTTCATACGATCTCTTCCCTTTCGGACTTAGAAGCTATTCTAAAAAGATGTAATGCTGAAAATCTTTTGAAAATTGATCAAAAAATTAGCTACAAAAAGACCACAAGAGACATAGCTTTACCTAGCCAAATGGCATTACCATTATAACATCAGCTTTGAGACTGAAGATCATCCAAAGCGGCAAACCGACTCTTGCGGCTATGCTCCTGTTCGGCAATCACGGTTATTCCATCCACATCGGCCGCTTCAAGGCTGCGGATACGATCATCGATGACCTTTTGATAAAGAATCCGCTTATTGTTGCCCTTGATGAAACAATGGTCTTCATCAAGAAGCATATCAATCTTTCCTATGCCTTTGACGGAAGTTTGAAGCGAAAGGAACGATGGCAGTATCCTATGGAGGCGCTTCGGGAACTGCTTCTCAATGCCGTGGTGCACAGAGATTACAAGAATACTTCGGACATTGTGATCAAGATTTTTGATGACCGGATCGTCTTTACCAGTCCGGGCCGGATATATGGTGATCTTACAATCGAGGATTTGAAACGGGATGATTACGTTTCCTCGATTCGGAATAAGTTGTTGGCAGAGGCTTTCTATTTAATGGGAGACATCGAAAAATACGGCACTGGTTTTGTCAGGATTCGACAATGGCTGAAAGATTATCCTGAAATTAGCTATGAAATCAGCGAAATCGGTGATTTTTTCAGAATTGTGTTGGAATGTGAAGGAGACATACTTGGACAAGTACCGGACAAGTGCTGGACAAGTTGAACATCCTGGCATTCTGTCGCACGGAG
>JAGGRV010000560.1 GCA_021159445.1 Deltaproteobacteria bacterium
ACCTCCTAAAAATCCAGCGGACTTTTTGCTTCTTTAGTAGTCTGGCTCTTAATCGTATGTGTATAAATCATTGTAGTTCGCACATCGCTATGCCCCAATAGTTCTTGAATCGTCCGAATGTCGTAATTGGCCTGCAAGAGGTGACTTGCAAAACTGTGGCGGAAGGTATGGGCGGAAGCCCGTTTAGTGAGTTGAGCTTTATTGACCGCTTTCTTAATTGCCCTTTGAACGTGAGTCTCATGATGGTGATACCGTCTGAATTCGTCTGTATCTGAAAGATAAGTCAATGCCTTTGCAGGGAAAAACCACTGCCAAACCAATTCCTTGCCGGCATTCTTGTATTTTTTTTCCAGTTGGTTCATCATAAAAGCACCGGAATAACCTTCTTTCAGATCTTTTTGGTGCAGTTTTTTTACCCGTTCAAGATGGGACTGTAATTCCGGCTTAAGCGTTTCTGGTAGAGGCAAGGTTCTGTCTTTTTTCCCTTTCCCATCATGAACCGTTAAGACGCCTGCATCAAAATTGAAATTATTGACCCGAAGATTCAGGCACTCAAACAAACGGAGACCGCAACCATAAAGCAGCTTTGTCATGAGACTATAAGGATATGGCAACCTTTTGATGATGTTGTCTATTTCGTCTCTGGACAAGACAACGGGGATATAGCGTTTTCTTTTGGCCCGGACAACGCCGTCAATTTTTCCAAAGTCCTTTTTCAGAATATTTCGAAAAATGAACAAGAGAGAATTAAAGGCCTGATTCTGAGATGAAGCAGAGACTTTTTGTTTAACCGCTAAGAAAGTTAAAAATTCCTTTACATCTGAAGCCGATAAGGCTTTGGGATTTTTGCTTTTAGTAAAGTACTGAAATTTCCGGACCCAAATCATATAGGACTTCAAGGTCTTAGGTGAATAGTGCCTGACCTTTATCTCATTGCTTAATCCGAGGAAAATGTTTTGCCAATTACAATTAGTTTCTCCTTTATTGCTCTCTTGTTTTGTGCTATGTGCATATGAGTTCTGTTTTTGAAAAGGGTCATTTGCATGAATCTCGGGTTTTAAATTTGATCCGATATCCTTGATTTCGTGCTTTTGTTGTTCTATTGAAGCTAAAACATTTTTAATATTAGGCTGTTAACCGACCAATTCATAAAAAAGATTGATCGCTTCATGGGCCTGTTTCTGCTGTACTCCTGTCTGTTTCTTCTCTTTGAGTTTGTTTAAGAAATTAGGAAGGCTACTTAGACTCAGGGAATAGAATTGATATTTATTGCAGTAATCTAAGTAATATCTTAACCATTTTTTATAGTAATTGTGGGATGCTGAAGGTATATTTTTTTGGAGAGGAAAGAGCCAAAACTTGAATTTATCCCTCCGGGTATTTTTAGCATATGGAGTTATCCTGTTAGCAGTGTATTATTCAATATTGAGTGATAGACTGTTAGAAAATGCTTTAAAATATCATGGAAAGCTTGTCAAGGCTTTTTTTCTTCGGAGGTAGCCTG
>JAGGRV010000362.1 GCA_021159445.1 Deltaproteobacteria bacterium
TTAAATATACCTCCTCGTATTTGACTGATCTCCACAACCTTTCAACAAAAATATTATCCAATGCTCGGCCCTTTATAATGGACCCCATAATTCGAACCAGTTGTTAAGCTACATAACAAGTGATACAACATGTGCAAAATAAAAATTATAAGGGGTGCCATGAGAAAAAGTTACAGTGGAAAATTTAAAGCTAAAGTTGCAGTTGAGGTTATCAGGGAACAGGACACTCTCGCTGAAATATCCTCAAAATTTGAAGTTCATAGAGCGCTACTTACGAGATGGAAAAAGGAGGCCATAGACGGATTACCAAAAATATTTTCAAAAAAATCAAACAAAAGCAATAATAACAACCAGTTAGCAGACAACTTGTATAAGCAAATCGGTCAGCTTAAAGTTGAGAATGACTGGTTAAAAAAAAAGGTTGAGACAATCAATTACTGACCGAAAGGAGCTAATAGACCGAGGGCATTCCCAGATAAGTATAAACAGGCAATGTGATCTGCTGAAGGTTTCAAAAGGTGCCCTTTATTATGAACCGAAACCAATCGATCCATACAACCTTATTTTGATGGACCTGATTGATAAGCAGCACACAAAAACGCCATTTTACGGTAGTCGCAGGCTGACAGCCTACCTTAAGAATGGAAAAGGTCATGATGTAAATCGCAAGCGGGTACAGCGGTTAATGAAATTAATGAGGATAGAAGCTATCTATCCGAAACCAAAGACAACAAACAGGAATAAAGAGCATAAGATTTATCCATATTTATTGCGAGATGTAGAGGTAGTAAGACCTGATCAAGTGTGGAGCACTGATATTACATATATTAGGGTTGGTAAAGGGTTTGCCTATTTGACTGCTATAATTGATTGGTATAGCAGATATGTTTTGTCATGGAAATTGAGTAACACTCTTGAAAACACTTTTTGTATTGAAGCTCTGGAAGAATCTCTGGGTTATTCAAAACCTGACATATTCAACACAGATCAGGGAAGCCAGTATACTGCAAGTAATTTTGTAAAACCGCTGATAGACCGCGATATTAAGATCAGTATGGATTCAAAGGGCCGAGCATTGGATAATATTTTTGTTGAAAGGTTGTGGAGATCAGTCAAATACGAGGAGGTATATTTAAACGAATACAAGACAATGAGTAACGCATACATCTCACTGAAAAATTATTTCAAATTTTATAATGAGGAGAGGTTCCATCAGGCATTAAATTATAAAGTTCCCAAGGAAATTTATTTTAAGAAAAATTGGGGGCCAGCCCCCAAACCCTCGGGATTTAACGCATTATGGACCAAAGTATGAATTTAAAAGAAGGGCAGTGAGTTACATATACACTGCCCATACTTCGGTCATCAATTCCGGCGCTCGGGTTGCTTCCCAGCATTGCCCTATCCTCCGAATGATGCAAACAGAATACCGGGGATTTATTAAAAAAACGGCTATATCCGGATTTCTCAATCGCCCATTTCTTCTTATGTACCTTTGCTTC
>JAGGRV010000516.1 GCA_021159445.1 Deltaproteobacteria bacterium
TAAGCAGGATGATCGAGAGTTTTTTTAAATATTCCCCTTGACAGAGTATTTTCTTGTTGCTATCTAAAAACATTAATGTATTCTGGTCTGAATACTGAAGAATAACTAGGCTGTAATCAAATTATACCAACTTAAGGAAGGGGAGGAGAATTATGTATTCAAAAATCTTGAAGGGTCTGTTGTTAGGTCTGTGCATTGCGGCAGTGGCAATGATTTCGTGGGCCCCGAATTCTCTGGCAGGAGAGGGGAACTTGGATCAACAGGTGCAGGAGCTGATCGAGCAAAACCAAGCACTCACTGATCGACTCATGCAGGTGGAACATCAGCTCAGTGGAATGAAGGCAGCTCCGGAAACTGAGCATGCGGGGGCAAAATCGGTCTTAGGACACATAGAAGACAGTATCCATATTCACGGTCTGCTTGAAGTTGGTGCAGCGTACCACAGCACTGACATGAACGATGGATATGGAGGCTATCAGCATGACAGTGACATTTCGATGACTACTGTCGAACTCGGAATTGAAGCAGAGATCAATGACTGGGTAAACGCTGAAATGGTTCTGCTTTATGAAGATCCGTCCGGAGCAATACAAATTTATGACGATATTAAAGATGAGACAGACTTTGAGGTAGACGAGGCCTTTATCACTATAGGAAATGCTGAAGAAACACCTGCTTTTCTGAAGGCCGGCAAGATGTACGTGCCTTTTGGCGCGCTCCTAACGCATTTTCCGGATGACCCGGGCATTGATTCACCCCTTACCCTGCTCCTGGGTGAGACTAATGAAAAGGCCCTGTTGATCGGAGCTGAATACGCAGGTTTCACGGTTTGTGGCTATGTCTTTAACGGCGACGTAGAGGAAGCCGACGGTGACGGTGACAATGTTATTGAAAGTTACGGTTTCGATGCCAACTATGCCTTTGAAGATGAAACCCAGGACATGGATTTGCTTGTCGGGGGTTCTTACATATCCAACATAGCTGACTCTGACTGGATAGAGGAAGTGGGGGAACATTACTACGGTGTAGACGAAGTAGAAGATTACGTTGGTGCAGCTGCTGCCTATTTGCATTTTGGCATTGTGGGTTTCTTCTTTGATGCAGAATACATGGCGTCTACTGATCATTTAGATACGATTTTGGGTGATGCAGGTAAGCCAACAGTCTGGAACATTGAGGCTGGATACAATTACAATTGGTGGCGAAATCTTGAGATCGCCCTTCAGTATGCAGGATCCGACGATTGTGGATTTTTAGGATTACCTAGGGATCGCTACGGGATCAACTTCAACCAGGAGATCTTTGACAATACGGTCGTGTCAGTGGGCTACCTCTATGATGAGTATGATGGAGATGATGCTCTTGATCGTAACACACGGGATCTGGTCTTCGGTCAATTAGCTGTTGAATTCTAAAGATATATATCTAACCTAAATAATTTCATTCAGCAAATAGGCGCTGGTTAATATTTTGACCAGCGCCTATTTTTT
>JAGGRV010000149.1 GCA_021159445.1 Deltaproteobacteria bacterium
GAGTTTCCCCTCACACGGCTCAAGCCTCCGATAAGGTCTCCCTTGTTGGGATTCCCGCTGAACGTCTGCCTCCTTATGGAGTCCCACATATATCGGGATATCCCAACCATTACAGCCAGGCATTCGCTTCTTTCAGCATATTATTCCAGCCCGCCAACAGCTTGCCTTACAGTTCACCTGCCTGATTTATCAGGCAGAGGTACGAGGTTTACACGTTCCACATAAATGATCCTATAAGTGACTCAGGTGCGCCCTGTACACCGGCGGTACAACAGTTCCGTGCAAGCACGTTAGAGACTTACAACCTGACCACACGCTATTCAGACGGGGGAATAGCCTTCGACCTATTAAACCTCAGCAGGTCTGTTTCGCGTAACGATGCTTATGGACATTCAGATATCTTCACCATATCACTCGTCCCTAACCCTTAACTGGGGAGGTTTCCCGGAGGGGTTCGCCTGTCACTATTTCGACCCAATTCGGTATATTGTCCGTGGGGCTTCGCACCAACCACACAACGCGTGGCAACCACGCCCGCGTAAAGACCGGCAGGAACATGCTGGGTACTACTGTAACACTTTGAATACACCCAACTATGCGACCTCGTGTCGCACCCTAACCAACAAACCCAGCAGTTAGCACAAGTACAGACGATGGCAATAGCAAGGACCATGCGACCACCATAAAGCGCGCAGAGGTATTGTGGTCAGGTTTAGCGGCTTGTTGTGTGAATTTTGTCCAAATTATTAACCGACAGCAGATGTTTAATTCTTTGTTTAGTTTCGGCATCTGCCAGCGATGCAAAACTGGTTTTCATGAGATTGAGGTGTTCGGTTCCCATGTTGTCATAATAACCTTTTGCAAAACGATTATAGAGTTCTTTAATGTCAGAATTATGTTGATTGAGCATATCACGGATAAGAACTGTTAAATATTGGTGTAGTGTTTTTGTGTTTATGCCCGATATCGCTTTAGATATCGCGTCCTCAAGGATTTTAGAAAAGAAGCCAATGTCGCGAACATATAAATCTGAGATTGCCCCTGCAAGTGTCCCGGTTGGCAAATCAAACCCTCGTGATGCTTCGCGGTTTAATGCTTCTCGGAATTTTCCGTCCAGAATATTACTGCGATGCAGGGCATACTGTGCATTAACCATATTTTCTATCGTTTTTAACAATTCTTCTCTTTCTTTGCGCTTTAGTGGCTTCTCCAAACTTTGGTAGAAATAATATGGAAGTAAAAATGCTAACGAAAGAACTAATGATTTCAGCACCGGCACTAGCAATTTATATCGCAGGCATGAGGTTAGAGTTTTTTCCACGCTTTCGATTGGTGGCAGTAGATATTGCAGTAGTGTTGCTGCAATTATTAGCAATAAAGGAATTGTTACGGATGTATTTAGATTTTTATGCGGCATATTTTTTTAAGCGGGACCCTCTGTGTCAATGTAAGTGAGACACTTACCCCTTGAGAAATTAGTGTAGGGCG
>JAGGRV010000113.1 GCA_021159445.1 Deltaproteobacteria bacterium
AGTGACCTATCGCAGAAACAGCTTGTAAATTAATCGATGGATGGGCCGGTTATAAGGCGGATAAATCATTTTCGAGCTGTTAAACCGCGGTTTGAACACCACGCCCCTGGGATTGGAGAAGGTGATAAAGCCTTCCCTGCCATGATACCGCCCCATGCCGGACGCACCCACCCCACCGAAAGGCAGATCATCCTGAGCCGCATGGATCAGGGTGTCGTTGACTAGGACGCCGCCGGAATGGGTCTGGTCCAGGATGTAATCCCTGTGTTGGCGGGTATAACCGAAATAATAAAGTGCCAGGGGCCGGGGATGGGCATTGACATAGGCCACCGCATCGGCCAGCGCATCATACGGCATCACCGGTAAAATAGGGCCGAAAATTTCTTCCTGCATGACACTCATGTCTTCGGTGACATCACGCAATACATAGATCGGCATTTTCCGGGTATCGGCAAACGTCTCTCCGGCCGGGTTGATGACATCCACCCGGGCGCCTTTTGCTTTGGCATCCGCTATCAGTTGCTGCAGGCGCTCATGCCGGCGCGAATTGATAATCGACGTGTAATCGGCATTGGTTTCCATGGTCGGATACATGTTTGCCACACACCTTTGAAACGACGCCACAAACCGGTTCACGTGCGGCCGGGGGCAGAATACGTAATCCGGTGCAACGCACGTTTGTCCGGCATTAAAAGCCTTGCCGAAGGCGATCCGTTCGGCCGCCTCAGCCACAGGGGTGTCCGGGCCGATGATGGCCGGGGATTTGCCCCCCAGTTCCAGAGTGACCGGGGTCAGGTTTTCGGCCGCAGTCCGCATGACATGGCGGCCTACAGCGGTTGACCCGGTAAACAGCAGGTGATTCCATGGTTTTGCGGAAAATGCCGCCGCCAAGCCGGCATCTCCGGTAACAACTGCCACATGGTCCTGCTTGAACGTATCGGCGAGCATCTGCCGGACAATTTCGGCAGTTTTCGGGGTGTATTCGCTCATCTTGATCATGACCCGGTTGC
Organism: Deltaproteobacteria bacterium; assembly: GCA_021159445.1. Classification (GTDB taxonomy): domain Bacteria; phylum Desulfobacterota; class Dissulfuribacteria; order Dissulfuribacterales; family UBA3076; genus UBA3076. Next base: position 1,011 of record JAGGRV010000113.1, read on the forward strand.
CGGCGGCCAGGGCCGCGGTCAGCGGGCTGACTGTCAAATACAGCGGATAATTCCACGGCGCGATAATCCCCACCACCCCGAGCGGCTGATAGATGATCCGTGCCCGGCCTGGCTGGAACATCAGGCCCATGCGTCGCCGTTGGGGTTTCATCCAGCGGCGGATGCGTTTGACCGCATACCGGATGCCTTCGACCGAGGGAAAAAACTCGGCAAGCAGGGTTTCATCACGGGCCCGGCCGACGAAATCTTCATCAATGGCCCGGACAATCCGGTCCTGATAGCGGATCATGGCAATTTTGAGCCGGTTTAAATGGGTAATTCGCTCTTGAGCATCCGGCATCGGTGCCTTATGAAAGGCCTCTTTCTGGGCCTGAAAAATCAGATCCATCTCGTCGATCAGCGGACCGACTGCGCGATTTTTTGTCACATGATGCGGTGATGCCGCCATAAACTCGGTCATGATGGTTCTCCTC
>JAGGRV010000176.1 GCA_021159445.1 Deltaproteobacteria bacterium
CTATATAACATTTTTAATTTTGCTGAAAGTACCACTTTATAGAGGCAATGTTGAATTGTAAATGTTGGATGCTGAATTGTGGAAGGACGTTTAAAAGACATATACCTTAATTCAAAATTCAGCATTCAGCATTCAACATTTATTTGTGCGCCGCAATGGCCCTCTCAAGGCCGTCTATGACGATCTCCTGTTCCTCTGGTGTGATAAAGGCGTGCATGGGAAGGGACAGCACTTCCTCTGCGGCCTTTTCTGCATGGGGAAAGGAGCCTGGTCCAAGTCCCAGGCCTTTAAAGGCAGGCTGAAGATGGATCGGGACCGGATAGTGTATGGCAAAGGGAATGCCTTCCTGTTTGAGAAAGGTGGTCGCTTGGTCCCTCAACCCTCCGAGGATTCTTACTGTGTACTGAGCATACACGCATGTCCTGTCCGGCATTACAACAGGAGTCTGTATTTCCGGTATTTTTTGGTTAATCAGTTCTGAATAACGGCCGGCAGCTTCTTGCCTGGCCTTAATTTCTTCATCAAAGTGGGCAAATTTGGCCAGGACTATTGCTGCCTGGATGCTATCCAGCCTGGCATTAAGCCCTATTTCTTCATGCTGGTATCTGGCTCTCTGGCCATGAACCCTGAGGCACTTTATCATATCTGCTTTTTCCGGATCATCAGTAAAGACCATGCCCCCGTCCCCATATGCTCCAAGGGGCTTTGAAGGAAAAAAAGAGGTAATACCTATTTCGCTGAGGCCGCAGGACAGCCGGTTCTTATATCTTGCCCCAAAGGATTGGCAGGCATCCTCGATTACAGACAGGCCAAACTCTGATGCAATTTCATTGATTTCGTCCATATCAGGGCACTGACCATAAAGGCTCACAGGCAGGATGGTCCTTACCTTGGCCCCGGCCTTCTGCCTGGCAGCCAGGATGTCCCGCATCTCGCCCGTGTCAAGATTGAAGCTTTTAGGGTCTATATCCACGAATACGGGCCTTGCCTTCAGAAGGGCTATGACTTCCGCGGTGGCTATAAACGTAAAAGGGGTCGTGATGACTTCTTCTCCTGGTCTTAAGTCCATGGCCATAAGGGCAAGGAGCAGCCCGTCCGTACCTGAGCCCACCCCTATTGCGTGCTTGGCACCTACGTAATTCGCGAGAGCTGTCTCCAAATCCTCCACCGGCTTGCCAAGTATGAACTGGGTCTTTTTAATTATCTCATGGATGGCCGAGTCTATTTCCAGTCTGTAGCTTTGATACTGCCTGCCTAAATCAACAAATTTCATGTCTGATTCCTCTAAAAATACCCCGTCTGCTGCGTTGCTTCGATTTCCTCGTCACTGCGGCGTACAATAAATGTTGAATTGTGAATATTGAATATTGAATTGTGGAAGGACGTTTAAAAAACATATATTTTTACCTTAATTCAACATCCAGCATTTAGGAACGGGAGATAAATAAGTTGAACAAAAATTAACAGGATTTTTTGTTGTA
>JAGGRV010000198.1 GCA_021159445.1 Deltaproteobacteria bacterium
GTTTACAATATGCTGCAGACTGCCAAATTGGGCAGGTTGTCCAACTGTCTTGGTTCAGCGTAAATTTGAATAATCGGCCATTTTAATTAATTTGTTTTTTAAGCAGCATTCAACGTTCTTTGACTTTTTCGTTCTTGTCTGGCATTTTCAAGTTTAATTTTACGTTCTTCAAATATCTGTTTTTCATTACCAAGAAGCATGTCTTTTGGAGTAATGTATCCGATAGAAGAATGAAGCCTCTCATTGTTGTAAATATTGATATATTCTGCCAATTGATTCTCCAGGTCTTCTAAATTTAAAAAACTATTCTTCCGGATCAATTCATTTTTACAGGTCTGGTTAAATCGCTCAATTTTGCCGTTTGACTGAGGATAATAGAACCTCGTCCTTCTGTGTGTAATTCCTGATTCATTAAGATATATTTTCAGATCATTGGCAATAAACTGAGGGCCGTTGTCTGTTATCAATACAGGTGTTACACCCGGATATTTTAGTTTGGCCCGTTCAAGCATGATTTCTATGTCTAAAGCCTCAACAGACATCCTTAGTTCGTAATGTACTATGTAACGGGAATAGCCGTCAATAAGAGCTACCAGATAAACAAAAGTACCTCTGAAATTGATGTAGGTTATGTCCATATGCCAATGCTCATGAGGCTTTGTAGGTTGAGCAAAGCCTTTGCCTTTTTGCTTTGTATGTCTCCACTTACGGCTAAGTAAACCCTTTTTTTTCAATATCCTGTACACAGTTGAAGGACTAAGTGCAACTATATTTTCATCAAGCATCATATAGCATAAACGTCTGTATCCCTGCTCTGAATGTTGTAATTTGTATTCAATAACAGCTTCTTTTTCCCATGGTAAAATATAATGGGATTTAGGAACACTCCCGTTGTGCCTGTTATCAAGATTGTATCTTTTTCGCCAGTTGTAATATTTACCTGTGCTCAATTTAACCCATACAAGAATTCTGGTAATTGCAATACCTGTTCGGTTTCTCCAATAATGAAGATAATTCAATATTTCTGTTCGAAGATCAGGGGAGACCCACTTGCCAGCTAGATCTCCCCAAGATCTTTTTTTAACTTCAGGTTCTCCTGTAAAAGTTCGGCTATTACCTCGTTACGGTCTTTAAGTTTATTTTCAAGCTTTTCTGTTTTCTTTGCAGATTTCTTACTTTTGAACTTTTGGCTGAAAGTAGTTACTGCTCCTTCAAACAGTTTCTTTTTCCAGAGATAAAATTGATTCGGATGTATGCGGTATTTTGCACAAATATCCGGTACGCTTATTCCTTTTTCAAAATGTTCTCTGATAATTAATACTTTCTCTTCTGCTGTGAAACGTCTGCGTCCCATAATCAGGTCTCCTTTCTGTGGCCATATTAACCAACTTAAGTTAAGACCTTTTTATTCAAATTTCAACTGAAGCGAAACACACCTATCCCTCAATCGCCCCACTGACCAAAATAAAAAAAC
>JAGGRV010000042.1 GCA_021159445.1 Deltaproteobacteria bacterium
GCTTTGCGTAGAATTGAAAGTTGTTTTTGCCTGCCTCCTTTGCATAATACATAGCGGCGTCTGCATTCTTTAACAGCGTGTCGATATCCTCGCCATCCTCAGGGTAGCCGGTAATTCCGGCACTGCCCGTAATATACAATTCCTGATCGTCAATCTTCACCGGCAGGCCCGTACACTCTATTATGCGTTTTGCCACCACGGCAGCCTGTTCTATCTCGCTCAGGCCGCTGAGCAAAATTGTGAATTCGTCGCCGCCCAGCCGCGACAGAGATGTCATAGACTGCTTTCCTGCTTCCGTCCTGGCAACGATGTCCGAGGCGCGAATGCCGTCCTTCAGATTTTTGGAAATCTTTTTTAACAGTTTATCGCCGGCATTGTGTCCAAGTGTATCATTGATGCGCTTGAAGTTATCCAGATCCAGGAATATCACGGCTACCTTTGTCCCGTCACGTTGTGCCGCAAGGATTGCCCTGTCGGCGTGTTCTTTGAAAAGCTGGCGATTGGGCAAGCCGGTTAAGACATCGTAGTAAGCAAGAGACAGGATTTTTGCTTCGTCTATTTTACGTTTGGTTATGTCCTGCACTATACCGTGCGTACCGATCGCTTTGCCGGTTTCATCAAAAACTGCTTGGCCCTGCTCATGAACCGCACGCTCGGTTCCATCCGGCAGGATGATCCGGTAGTCGATACTGTATAACTTGTCTTCATACAAAGCCCTGTCAACGGCATTTGTAACATATGTCCGATCATCCGGGTGCACCGATCTGAGGAATGCCTCGTAGGTTGCACCAAATGTCTGCGGCTCAAGTCCAAAGATGTGGTAGATTTCGTCCGACCAGTAAAGTTTGTTGCTAAAGATATCCCGCTCCCAGTTTCCAAGATGGGCAACACGTTGAGCCTGAGACAACCTGGTTTCGCTCCGGCGCAAAGCCCGAAACGCATCTATGGCTCGCAGCAGATAGCGGACCCGATGATTCAGGATTGGCCAGTTAACCGGCTTGGTGATAAAATCCGTCGCGCCCGCCTCATAAGCCAGCCGAATCGACTTCACATCGCCAAGGCCTGTGACTATCACTATCGCTACGTCGTCCCCTCCAGGCAGTTCCCGCAGCCTGGAGCAGACAGCAAATCCATCCATTCCCGGCATACTTATATCCAACAGCACCAGGTCGGGCTTCACTTGTTGAAAGGCGGATAGGGCTTCAACGCCGTTTTCGGCCTCTTTCACAGTCAGGCCTGCCTGCTCCAGCGCTTCACGCATCAACAGGCGCACGGCAATATCATCGTCCACAACCAGGACAACCGGCTGCTGTTTCTGATGTTGGTCCTTAAACATCGGATATTCTCTCTAACTCCCCGGCCAACGCCGCACGTGCCGATTGATATTCGGATTCAATGCGGTCCATGAGCGCCTTAGCAGCGTCTGTGCGTCCCTCACGTCCCATGTCCTCAAGCTCTTTGCACACGGC
>JAGGRV010000540.1 GCA_021159445.1 Deltaproteobacteria bacterium
TCCGCGTAGCACCGCTGCGTCCCTCCATGTTGCCTGAATTTTTTGGTTATGTTTTTGGTACGATTTTGACATTATTTTTGAAATAATTGCTCTACAATTGTCATTGGCATGAACATTCGTGCCCTACCATTGTGGCAGCACAATACTTCAAAACCGTATTTTGAATAGAAATGCTCAGCCTTTTCGTTTAAGCAATCGACGATAATTGCATAGGCTCTCATATGAGAATTTATTTCCCATAAATATTCAAGGGCGTTTATTAGGGTAATTTTCCCCAAACCTTGTCCTTGATATTCCAAATGAACGGCCAACTGAGCAAGTAGAAATACTGGCACAGGATAACGAGGCAACTTTTTTATAAGTTTTTTCGGCAAAGTCTCTCTGCTAATAGAACTAGGTGCAATCGTATAAAATGCGCAGATGGGGTATTTGCCGTCAGGCAATGGAACGGAGGCTGGTAACAGCATTGTTCTGCTTATGCCTGCCTTCATATGCTTAGCAGCCTTAGTTCGAATGAATGCATTTAATTCAACTTCACCGCAATCAAATGAAGCCCGGTCGTGGATAGCCTTGTCAAGCTCTACAAATTCTTTACCCCAACTCATTTGATGCCTTGTTTTTTGGTAAAAGATGTCGCCTCCATCAAAACTTTATTAGGTTTTCGCGTTTCCTTGCAAGCATTCATAAAACGATCAAAAGCATCATTTTCAACGGTAATACTTTCATGTTGAGCAATCACCTGGGTTGCATTGTCATCAATAAGCCTGACAATATACTCAGTGAGACTTTTCAACCCAAGCAAGGCAGACGCTTTTTCTGCTTTTGCTTTAATTTCTTCATCTAGCCTCATGTCGAGACGAGTGGTAGCCATTGTCGTTCTCCTCTTGTATTTTGTACGGATGAGTTCTGTACTTCATAAAGAAGTATATTATCTACTAAAGGCTTTGTCAATAAGTACGGAACATTTCCGTACAAATATGTTCTGGGGGACAAAGATATTCCGGAACAAAGGGGACCGGACAGATTTTCTACAACGTTTAGCTGAGCCATGTCAAGACACAGGCAACTAGACCCTGTCCAGAAGCATGAGGCGGCTTCTTACCGGCTACCTATCATCTTTGCTCTTGGATCCACGATTGTGTTTTCATAGTACCCTATCTTTGTGGTATAGTTTTTTTTGGGGAGCGGGAGTTTCCTCAAACAGTCAGTTACACCTAAGTTAAGCGTTTAGCTGTCAGCTATTAGCGTTTAGCTTTGAAAAATCAAGGTATTATGTATAATTAGAAATAATACCCAACGGGTTCACCCTGTTGAATCCTCAAAGGGGGCAGCGAAGCCGCATTCAACAGGGTAAAAGTTTGTAATAGCAAACATCCTGCTTGTCAGGGCGGAAGACCGATAATCATCAGCAATTCCCGACGTAAAGCATTTTTGAGCGAATATCCTCATCAGCGTCCAAAT
>JAGGRV010000383.1 GCA_021159445.1 Deltaproteobacteria bacterium
TTTTTTGCCTTCTTGAGCCCTCCTAATCGCACTATAGCTTCTCATATTCAAAAACCTACCAATTTCCCGTCCCGAATACCCTATTTTCTTTATTACTAGGTAGCCAAAAGCCGATTTTGCTTCAGTTACAGGAGGACTTGTTAGCGGCCGCGTGAAAAGGTAGTAAATGCGGCCATATGTATATGAGGATTTTTTCTGGCATGCTTTATGCTGCCTTAAAAACGTAAAGTGACGATATTTCAATCAGTTAGAAGAATATGGGAAGAAAATCTAAGAAAAATTGGTAAAAATCTTTCCCTTAAGAAGACAATATTCAGCATTTTCATATGGTCAGATTAGGAGCATATACAGAAGGCCGCTGACAGGACTGGGACAATATAACCAGCTCGCTCTATAATATGCACAAGCAGCAACCGGTATTGGATGCGCAATATTTATGTCGTTGTGTATAGGTGGTGCGGGGAGGAGAAAAATCTCCTCTTACCCGATTAGGATTTTTCCAAGATACGGTCGATCCAGTAATCTGGGCACCTATGACAATGTGCAATCGCGATAATATAAATGTAATTTTCTTCGATTGAATAGAGTATCTTGTAGGGGAATTTATGAAGGAGGTATCTTCTCACATCGCCTTTTTCTTTGGCCCAGGCATCGGGATATTCACGAATTATGCGGATTCCACGCTTGACCTCTTCTCTAAATCGTGAGCCCAAACGTGGTACTCCAAGTTCGTAGTATTCTGATGCATCGTCCAATTCTACTTGGGCGAGTTTATCAAAAATAATTTTCATTTCTTACTGTTCTTCGCCAAAAACGTCGTTGAATAAGACTCCTTGTGTTTTTCCATCTCTATGTGCTCTTAAGCGTTTCTCAGCCTCGTCAGCCCAGATCGCGGCAATTTCCTTATTTGGCTCATCAAGGCTACGAACAAGTCCATCAATCAATAAGAATCGATCTTGCGGTCTTAAGACCAATGCTTTCTTAAGCAAGGATTCACTGGTTTCCATGGTTCCTTCCTTTCTGTGCGTCCGGCACGGACATGAATCTATGAGGTTAAAGTCTTCTGTACATGAATCCCAAAACCATGAGGTTATGGTAACGAAAGTGCAAGCCGAAGGCAAGGACCGTTTGGACGGAGACAAAAAATCTCTTTTGTTTTTTGTTATGTGTTCCGATAAAAGGCATATACCTGATGGTTTCATAAACCTAAAGTGATTGGTTTCATGGGGCAAGGGGCAGGGGTCAAGAAAAAGATGAACATCGAACATCGAATTTTGAAGGGGAGAAGAAAAAGACTTATGACCTGGAAGAAAGGCTGCTAATTATTGCAGGAGACAGTATATCAGTATACTTCAGCCTTCAGCCTTTAACCTAAATGGCTAACATACAGAAATAGCTGTTGTGTGTTCGGTATTGGATATTTGTTTTTCATTCGACGTTGGATGTTCGATGTTCGATGTT
>JAGGRV010000499.1 GCA_021159445.1 Deltaproteobacteria bacterium
CGCAGCGGGAGTCTCTTCCAATACAAGATGAGCCTGAAGAGGGTATCGAATTCTAACGCAAGATGAGCCTAAGAGGAGAGGCAACTCGTTTATGATTGGGACATGCAACTGATCATGAACGATAGGAATCAACCAACAATAGAACAAGTCAGACAATTTCTGAGAGGGAGTGAGGCGCTTGAATTCAGGGCGCTATCTGTGGGAGAGAAATATGATTGGATAGAGGAGGTGATGATAAGATTTAGCTATCATAGACTCAAGAGAGCGGAGAAAGGGGACGATTAAAACGGATGCCATACCGAAGACACCGATTCCCCAGGTAGTATAGCCCGGCAGATGTCAGGTTATTGGCGAAGACAGATGAATTGCACTGGTGGTTAAGTGGGCCAGCCACGAAGAAGATTATGGAGCGGGAATACCAGGTTTATGGACACACTGAGTTTAAGAATATCTCCCTGATATCTGTGGCTCATTTGTACAATCTACGAAGGAGTAATGCTTATCGGGGCATAAGCAAGCGATTTACCAAAACGAAACCTGTTGTATCCAGAATTGGAGAGCGAATCAAACCGGAAGCGAAAGGAAGGCCCGGTTACATTCGAATAGACACAGTACATCAAGGGGATATGAACGGTGGCAAAGGGGTATACCATATCAATGTAGTAGATGAGGTTACACAGTGGGAAATCGTAGCCTCAGTGGAAAAGATATCAGAAGCTTACCTGGTACCAGTATTAGAAACCATGTTGCTACAATTTCCTTTCATTATCAGCGGTTTTCATTCGGATAATGGCTCTGAATTTGTGAATCGGATTGTGACGCGGTTGCTGAATAAGATGCTGATTCATTTCACTAAGTCCAGACCAAGACACTCCAATGACAATGGCCTCGTGGAGTCTAAGAATGGCTCCGTGGTGCGCAAGCAGCTAGGAATATACTTATATCCCCCAGAGCTGCGCTGAACTGATCAATGGGTTCAATAGAGGCTTCTTCAATCCGTATATCAACTTCCTTCGTCCCTGTTATTGACCACAAAGGCAAGATCAAGAAGACTTATCCTTATAAGGAGGTTATGACACCGTATGAAAAGCTGAAATCATTGCCCCAGGCTGAAAGCTACCTGCGTCTCAGTATTACTTTACAAGGACTGAACACAATCGCTAACCAGATGAGCGATAATCAATTTGCAGAAAGGATGGTGAATGCTCGTTCCAATCTCTTTCAACAAATCTCAAGGTTTGTTAATATTAACCGGGTTGCCTGAACCCATCTTATTCAGGCTCATTATTCAATTGGAATAGACTAACTAATCATCTTTACGTTGTACAGTAAGTAATAAGATAACAAACACCCAGGGCAAAGAACAAACAACATGGACTTGCCCTGGGTGCAATCGATAGCAACAGGCATACACTAAAGTAATTTTTATCTATTATGCTACCATTCCTTTAGCCTTATGT
>JAGGRV010000480.1 GCA_021159445.1 Deltaproteobacteria bacterium
AATCTCCTGTATATGCCAAGGCATGCCTTTGAGCAATCCCTGAATTTACCTGACCCTGTTATTAATTGCTCATTTCTGAATTGGAAACTATATTCTATCCAAGACCGGAAAAAAATCTCCTGAACACCTAAAAAATTGTTCGTAAATACAAATATAACACAAAAGGAAAAGACAAAAAAATGAGCCAGCCATCCACCAGTACAGTGGCCAACAAGATGCTGGACTTTATGGAAAGTGCCTCCTGGATTCGGAAGATGTTCGAGGAAGGTGCCAGCCTTAAGGCCAAGTTTGGCGCAGACAAGGTATGTGACTTCAGCCTTGGCAATCCTGACCTTCCTCCACCTGAATCTTTTCAAAAAACACTTGAGACTGTTGCTGCTGACCGATCTCCGGGCATCCATTCATATATGCCAAACGCGGGTCTTCTCGATGTGAGGTCAAGGATTGCCGCACAGGCAAGCAGAGACCATCAGGTGGAATTAGGCCCGGAAGAAATTATCATGGCCTGTGGTGCAGCAGGTGGGCTCAACATCATTTTTAAGTCCCTCTTAAACCCGAATGAAGAGATAATCGTACCAAAGCCATACTTTGTAGAATACGGTTTTTATGTCGACAATCACAATGGCAAGCTGGTCCCGGTGGAGTCAAAACCTGATTTTTCCCTTGATATCCACTCTATTGAAAATGCCATAAATAATAAAACAAAGGCAGTGCTGCTAAACTCCCCCAACAACCCATCCGGAGTAATTTACAGCAAAAAAGAGCTTGAGGCCCTGGCAAATCTGCTCGCGCGAGCGAGTGATTATTTCAGCCGCCCCATATTTTTAATCTCAGATGAACCCTATCGCAGGCTGGTGTTCACCGGCTCCATTGTGCCTCCGATCCTCAAATTTTACCCGCACAGTATAGTAACTACATCTTTTTCCAAGGACCTCTCCATTCCGGGTGAACGTATAGGCTATGTTGCAATCCACCCGGAGGCATCCCAAAAGACCGGTTTATTGGGAGCCCTTACCCTGGCAAACCGCATTCTGGGCTTTGTTAACGCACCGGCCCTGATGCAGAGAGTAGTAGGAGAAGTGCTCGATGCCAGTGTTGACACCGAAATATACCAAAAGCGCAGAGACCATCTGGCAGAGATCTTAAGAGAGGCCGGCTACGCATTCACCGAGCCCCAGGGTGCCTTTTATTTCTTCCCCCGCACTCCAATTCCCGACGACACGAAGTTTGTCCGCATGCTACAGAAAGAACGTATACTGACAGTACCAGGCACTGGCTTTGGCGCACCCGGACACTTCCGCATAGCCTTTTGCGTGGACAACGAGGTCATTGAACGGTCAAGGGAGGGGTTTATAAGGACCATGGAGATGGTGAAAAAATAGTAAGCGTTCACATGGCACCGCATCTGCTTTGTTGTCGGGCACTTGAAGTACAGGGAGTACGTCTGCGTACCC
>JAGGRV010000027.1 GCA_021159445.1 Deltaproteobacteria bacterium
GATGAACGGGAAGGTGAAGAGGATCTGTATGAAGAGAACAAACTCGCCGTGCAGCGGTTTTGGAAAGCGACCATTAGTAAGTACGGCAGCGAGCGAGAATACAACAAGCAGGTCATCAATGCATTTAAGCATGCGGAACATCCTGAAATTATTATTGTGGTGGATAAACTGCTCGTCGGATTTGACGCTCCCCTCAATACCATTCTTTACCTGACTCGCAAACTAAAAGATCATAGCCTGCTGCAGGCCATAGCCAGGGTTAACCGGCTGTGCGATGGTAAAGAATTTGGGTATATTCTCGATTATCGCGGGGTTTTAGAAAACCTCGACTACGCGCTCGACCTCTACAGCACTTTACCTGAGTTTGATGCTCAAGACATTAAGGACGTTCTCACTGATGTGAGCGTGGAGACAGCAACGCTCCCACAAAAGCACTCGCTCCTATGGGATACATTTAAAGAAGTTAAGAACAGGCAGGATGAGGAAGAGTACGAACTGCTGCTATCGGATGAAGAGCTGCGCGCTAAATTTTATCAACGTTTGTCGGCTTTTTCCAAGACTCTTGGCATAGCGCTGTCCAGCGTCAAGTTTCTGGAGGAAACCGAGCCTTCAAAGATCAGCCGTTATCGGGCAGATCTGAAATTTTTCTCCAAGCTTCGCGCTGCGGTGAGGCGGCGATATGCGGAAGTCGTGGATTTCGCCGAATACGAACCAAAGATTCAGAAGCTTTTAGACACTCATGTCGGAACCGGAGAAGTAGAGAGAATTACTCCGCTGGTTAATATCTTTGACAAAGATGCCTTTGCTCAAGAAGTGGATAAACTTCCGAATGCTGCAGCCAAAGCTGACACCATAGCCCATCGTACAGCCCGGACAATCCATGACCGCATGCAGGAAGATCCGGCCTTCTATAAACGTTTCTCCGAGCTTCTCATTGCTACTATTGCAGCTTTCAGGGAGGAGCGGATCAAGGCAAACGAGTATCTCAAGAAGGTTACGGAGATTATGAACGCTGTGCTCAACCGTACAGGGGACCATATTCCGGATAAACTCCAAAGTCATGACGTTGCCAGGGCCTATTTTGGTTCTATCAAGGAAACCCTTGCACGGTTTGATAAAGGTGATGATGAGTTCGATGATCGTCTTGCAGACGCCGCGCTGGCTATAGATGAAGTCATTGAACGAAATCGTATTGTTAATTGGACCAGTGACATAGACACACAAAATCGTATGAGGAACGAGATCGAAGACCTCCTTTTCGCATTCAAAGATCAAACCGGTATTGAAATCACGTTCGAGGACATGGATGCGATTATGGAACAGTGTCTGGATATTGCCAGGGTTAGGAGGCCATGAGGACGCAAGTGGATTTGTCATACGGAAAGCGACAATTCGTTGTTGATGTTATGACGGGCGATCGCAAACGTCTTTCCGTTACGGTGCATCCA
>JAGGRV010000445.1 GCA_021159445.1 Deltaproteobacteria bacterium
TTGATCACATGGATAGATAGAACTTCTGTAGATATCATAGTTACAACAGGTGGCACGGGATTGTCTCCCAGGGACATCACACCTGAAGCTACAAAGTCCATAATAGAGCGGGAGGTTCCCGGGATCGCGGAGGCCATCCGCATCAAGGGCCTTGATTCCACACCAAGGGCCATGCTCTCAAGAGGGGTTGCCGGAGTGCGTGGCAAAACACTTATTATCAATCTGCCCGGCAGCCCTTTGGCCGTGGCCCAGGGAATGGATGTAATACTTCCTGTGCTAAAACATGCCTTGGATAAAATCAAGGGAGACCCCACTCCTTGCCGGCAGGAATGTTAAATTATGAATGTTGAATGTTGAATTATGGATATCAATTATGCGAAGATATAGCCCATGAAGATAGGAATAGTCGGAATATCAGGTTCTGGTAAGACCACTATATTTAATGCCCTTACAGGAAGCGTTGCAGAGGTCTCTGCCTACCAAAAAGGCAAAAAGGACCCAAATCTGGCGGTAGTCAAGGTGCCGGACAGCCGTTTGGACAGACTCTCATCCATGTATAATCCCAAAAAGACCACCTATGCCCAAGTGCAGTATGTGGATATAGGAGGGACTGTCTCTGCCAGAGAGGGTATGGAGTCTTCAATGGACGAACTCCTTAAACTCCTTCATCCTGTGGACGCCCTGGTTCATGTGGTTCGAAACTTCGATCGGTCCGGCGAGCCTCCCAGACCACAGAAGGATTTGGAAGCCCTGGAGTCCGAGCTTATTTTCACAGATCTTATCATCCTGGAAAAAAAGATTGAGAGATTGGAAAAAGAGATTACTAAAGCCGGGAAAGGAAATCCAGAGGAACTGGAACTCCTTAAAAAAGCCGGAGAAATCATGGAAAGGGGAGAGGCATTAAGGGGATATCCTGAAATAGCTCAATCCCCGATGCTCAGGGGTTATGCCTTTCTCTCGGCAAAACCCTGCATTGTGGTCCTGAACACCGGAGATGAGGTAGAGCTTGGTACTACAGAGCTGCAGGTCCCCAATGCCATTGTCCTTGTAGAACTTAAAGGAAGGCTTGAGATGGAGCTGGCCCAGCTCTCACCTGAGGAAGCAGAACCCTTCAGGGAAGAGCTGGGCCTTGAAGAACCCGCCACCTTCCGTCTGATCAAAGAATCTTATCAGCTTCTGGGCCTCATTTCCTTATTTACTGTGGGAAAAGATGAGGTCCGTGCCTGGGCAATCCGGCAGGGCACCCCTGCCCAGAAAGCTGCCGGGGCCATCCATTCTGACATGGAAAAGGGTTTTATCAGGGCAGAGGTGGTATCCTACGATGATCTCATGGCCTGCGGCAACCATTCCGCTGCCCAAAAGGCAGGGAAGGTGAGGCTTGAAGGCAAAAACTACCTTGTACAGGATGGCGATATTGTAGATATACGCTTTAATGT
>JAGGRV010000073.1 GCA_021159445.1 Deltaproteobacteria bacterium
TGCTCCTCGGCGCTGCCTTGACCTTGCTTGTCACCAACGAAACAGTGCAAAAGACACTGATGAAGGGAACCGCCTCGGTATGGACTGCGGCACAGAGCGGAGTAGAAGAGGTAAAGGAGAAGTTCGAGGACGTAAAGGCAGAGATACAGCAGAAGACAGCCAAAAAGAAATAAACATCCCGAGCAGATCGTAGAGGAGGTTTGTGGTCATAGCAGCCTCCTCTGCGTCTTGATCGCGACTTTCTATAGCAAGGTTGGTAATACCTAAGTTGAGCGATTAGCTGTTAGCCATTAGGGTTTAGCTTTGAAAAATCATTACATTAATTAGAAATAACACCCAACGGGTAAATGTTTGTAATAGCAAAACTTCCTGTAATCATTAAACTAATAGCTAACCGCTAAAGGCTAATCGCTTAATTCAGGCAAGATTGGGTCAGAAGATATGATTGATACAAAGACGGCAAGGACTTGGTCCAAGGCAGGAATGGTGATCTCACTGGGCGGTCTGGTCTGGACCGGAATGGGGCGAGGATGTGTTAACCGCCAGTGGCATACCTGGGCCGGGATTGCTCTCGTGGGTTTTTCAGTCTGGCACTACAATGTATACAATCCTCCATCCTGGAAAGCACTGGGATATACGCGGAAATCCTGATCCACGGGTCAGCAGGCCGGCGACTCTATTTATTGCATCATCATCCAGCCAAACTCTATCTCCCATCTCATGTCAGCCCTCTTTTTTTCATACAACATGCTCAGAACCCTTTTGGGGTCGAAAGGAGGCATCCTTCATATTCTTACGAAAGTAGTTTACACTTTTTGAAGTATGTTTGATTCGTCATTCCCGCAAAGGCGGGAATCCAGTGGTTGTAGCGTTTATGGATTCCCGCCTTCGCGGGAATGACGGCTTAGAAACTGAAAAACTTACCCAAAAAACTTAGATCAAAGTGTAAACCACTAAATGAAAGATGCCCGAAAGGAAATCAAAACTATGGATAAAATTATTAGACAAACAGATTTGAAAAGACCTGCTTTCATGTGCGCAATCGGCCTTATAGCGCTCTTGTTGTTCTCCGGATGGGCTGAGGCAAAATGCGCACAACCACCGGAAAAGATTAAGGCTATTATCATTGGCGATCGGGTGGTGGACATTGCCTATAACCTGGGGGTTGTTCCGGAAGCAATGGTCGTACGCTGTGCCTTGTGGCCACTTTGCAACAACAAACTCAAATTCATGATTCAGTCGCTCGGCTGTCCCAGATGCGTGACTCTAAAAAGAAAAACCATCGTGCCTCAAACCGCGGAAAAATTCGGCATCAAGCGAATCATTGTTGAGAAGCATCCTAACTACTGTCTGTATAAACCAGAGGTCAAGCCGGAGAATGTCGTCCCTTTGCTGGCCGGCAAGGGACTGACCATCG
>JAGGRV010000466.1 GCA_021159445.1 Deltaproteobacteria bacterium
AGTTTGTGTGGCAGTGTTTTCAGTAAATCTCGTATTTAACCAGCCTGCCGTCAAGCCCGCCGGCCTTGATCGGTTTTTTCCATGATGCTTTCAGCCCGATTTTTTTGATATACTTCCGTTCTCCGCAATAAACAAAAGCGGCCGAGCCTTTGCATTTCTGTTTCAGAAAATCGCCGAGATTTTTATAAAACATTTCAAGGTTTTCGTCTCCACCCATCCGAATGCCATAAGGCGGATTTGTTATAATTACGTGCCCTTCAAGGGCGGGCAGATTTCTGAAGTCCGCCTTTTTAACGCTAACGTTATTTCCGTAATGGAGCCCCATCAGGTTTGTCCGCGCCGCGCGGACAGCCTCCGCAGACACATCACTACCCGCAATCAGCCCTTTCGGCAGTTCCCGGATGTGTCGGTCGGCCTCTTTTTTTACCTGCTTCCAGGCAACGCCGTCAAAGTCGGGCAAAAATTCAAAACCGAATCGATTTCTGAAAACACCTGCAGGAATATTGCTATGCCGCATGAGCGCCTCACACAAAAGGGTTCCCGAACCGCATAAAGGATCATATAAAGGAACAGAACCGTCCCATTCGCTGAATCGGATAATCGCGGCGGCGACGGTTTCCTGCATCGGCGCCGAAACGGCCTCCTCTCTGTATCCTCTCCGGTGAAGCGCGCCGCCTGAAGTGTCGAGGCTTATTACTGCCTTATTGTTTCTGATATGAAGGTTTAGCAGGATATCCGGATTCCTTACCGACACATCCGGACGCTGGCTGGTTTTTTCTTTGAAATAGTCGGCAACCGCATCTTTAAGGCGAAGGGCAGCGTACTTTGAATGCGTAATCGCGCTGTCGGAAACATTCCCCGATACGGCAAAGGTATTGCCTTCCGCAAAAAAATCTTCCCACGCGATCTGTTTGGCTTTCTGATACAGCGTATCGGCATCAGGACAAGCGAATGATATTAACGGCGCAAGGCATCGTGAAAGAAGCCTGGTCAGATAATTAATTCGATACAGGGTTGATTTGTCCGCCCTGAAATAAATTCCGCTGAATTCCGGCCTGATATCTTTGGCGCCGAGTTCAGCTAGTTCCTCCGCGCCGGCTTCTTTTAAGCTGTCGGCTATCTGTGCAAAATAACGGCAATCTTTCTGATACTGATATGCCGACGCTTTCCGTTTTTCTCTTCTAATAGACATAGGGGACGTAGGTAAAAATATAAGTTTCTATTTGTTTGTCAGTCGATAACCAAACTCTTTTACCAGTTTCTCACCCCGTCTGACCCGTCATGTCTATGCCTGAGGGAAATCCATCGGGTCATCCTGAGTTTTTGTGTATCCTTTGAGACCCCTTCATAAGGAACGTACAATAAATAACTTGAACAAATTAATGTCTTTTTTGCCGTCTTCTT
>JAGGRV010000557.1 GCA_021159445.1 Deltaproteobacteria bacterium
AGAAGACGGCAAAAAAGACATTAATTTGTTCAAGTTATTTATTGTACGTTCCTTAATAGATTTTTCAGAAGAGCAAGACCTGGAAAAAATGGTTCTTCTCTTAAATCTAAGCAATCTGGGGGAAATGATATTGGAAAATAAATTTCTCCTGGGAAACTTTTTTCCATAAATGGAAAAAAATTACTCTCATCTATCTTTTTCTTGCAAAATTGTGCCCCAAATGCAAAAAAAATGACAAAATAAAAGAAAATAAATGGCATTTCTTTTGCAGAACATAAAGTTCAATAGTTATAGGAAGAGAAGAGGGGTGACATAAAAATGGCTTTGAAGACCTTAATTTTATCAGTGCTCACGTTCTTTTTAATCGCTGGAAGCGCGTTAGCTATTCCTGTATCAGACAGTTTTCTTCGAAATTATTTTGATACTACATCATTGAGGCCTAAGTCTGTTGATTACCAAATGATGCCCATGAATTATTCGCTAGTTGGAGAAAAGCTTGCTGCAAATCATGATATTAACGATGAAACGATTGTAACACAATCGTCGGATTACCAAACATTCTATTTTGAAACTAGAACGTTTGTTTCCTATGGTAGCAGGGTGGCAAAAGATGCAGATAGCTGCATGTTTGTTGGAGACATTGTCGAACTTAGTATAATCCCACCAGTTATTAACCGGATTGCTTCTGTCCCGGAACCTGCCACTATCGTATTTATGGGTCTCGGACTATTCAGCTTGGGAGGATGGGCTCGTAGGCTCCGAGAGATAAAAAAAGTGCAGTAAAATTTCCAGTTTCAACATCATTTTGCCTTGCGGCCATTCAAGACACTTTGGGACGGCCGTTTCTCGGCAAATTTTGACATCCTGACCCTTATAAAGTAACTTTTCCCTCCAAACATAATACTTGTTGACTGACTTTCTGAATCGCTCAAGAAGTGATTTCCTATCACTCACTCTTTTTGAATCGCCCAAAAGGCGATTTTCTATCAGTGAATCAAAATTCCACAAGAACCAATAAGAGAGGTGAAGTAAAATGGGTTACGAAGTCAACCCACAAAAAGTAAGGGTGAAGACCAGAGATGGTCTTGAGAATGACCTCAATATGTTAATGATTCCTGACCTAAATTGAGAAAACAAGATTTGTGGTTTTCGTTCAGGCACTATATAAAGAAAAAAGGTGACCTGTGAATTTCAATTGGAACCGTGAGCCTTTTAACCCAGACCGACCAAATGTCCAATTTTTATCAGACCCATTATGAATAAAGGGCTTAAAGACCATATAAAAATCATTTTAATGAGGTCTGTGTTAAGATTCTTTCTTCTTCGAAAATTTTCTGATAAGCACCAAGGAACGGGAGATAAATAAGTTGAACAAAAATTAATAGGATTTTTTGTTGTAT
>JAGGRV010000307.1 GCA_021159445.1 Deltaproteobacteria bacterium
CCCTAACTATAAACCCAGGTGGCTGGCCCTCGGGTTAGAAGATATTCCTTCTTACTTAGGGCCGGGAAAAAAATAACTTGGCATTTTCGCATCCCATCTTCACCACATCTTTAATCGATCCTCAATCGCAAAATCCTCAACATAACACTGTTATGCCTGCGGTTTTGTTCAATCAGATCGACTAAATCTATGGCAAATCTGGGCGCAAATTCTACCAATTTATTTTTTTCCCGGCCCTTACTTGAAAAAAAGCACAAAGGCTCAAGATAATATATTTGGACCTTGTGCGGTTAGCCGTTAGCTTTAAAAAGGAGTAGAGATGAGAGATTTTAGAGAACTCAAGGTATGGGATAAAGCCCATCGTCTTACGCTACAGGTCTATAGAATCACAAAAAATTTTTCTTCTGATGAACAATTTGGACTTACTGTTCATCTGCGCAGGGCTTTGGTGAAGATTAACTTTATACCCTCGTCTCTTTGAGCGATTTAAGGGTATTTTTAATATTATCAAAAGGGCCAACAAGCTCACTTTTTTTAATGGCTTCATCTGCTTCGGCTTCGGCCTTTTCCCAATCCCAGTCTTTAAAATATGGCGGTAAGGTAAGGGCGTAATCTAAAAGCTCACGGACAGTTTCAGCCCTGGAGCTTTTGCGATGCATAAAGCGATAGTCGTCTACACGATCTAAAAGATCCTTAGAGACTTGAATGATCAGCTTTGTTTTAATGGCCATTATCATTAACCTCCTTCTCCACAGGTTAATGAAATAAATGGTATTATCAATACCTTCTTACAGAAAGGGGGAAAGGGAAGTTATGAGTAGCATTGCCATAATCCGCTCTTCTGTCATTCTGAATGGAATGCGGATATTACATTCCTGCGCAGGGAAAAAACCATGAGGAAAATGACGAAAACAGACATAATCAACCTAATCAGGGAGTTCGGCTGGGGCACCCTTTGCATGACCGGCCCTGATGGGAACCCATATGCCATAGAATTCAGCTATTTCCTGGAAGGCGAAGACATCTGTGGTCTTGTGCATCCTCGTGGTATGACCGCCAGGTGCCTTGCCGTAAATTCCCATGTCTGCTTCAAGGTCTGCGACAGCGACCGTCATTGCAAATCCTATCGGGCGGTCTCCTGTTTCGGCAATGCTGCTTTTGAGGAACTTACAGATCAGGCTGATATTAACAATACATGGGACGCCCTTGTAAAACAACTCGGTCTCCCGCCCGCTGCCTACGACAAATACAAGGCCAGGTACCAGGACGGAAAAAGACCGCTTCCTCTGCTGCGAATCCGGGTGGATAAAACAACAGGCATCACCAACCGGTCCAAAAAAGATCAGTAAGCGTTTACAGGGTGCTGCAGATGCGAGGCGGATGGTACGCAGACGTACTCC
>JAGGRV010000290.1 GCA_021159445.1 Deltaproteobacteria bacterium
GAGGCTGTCACGCCATCTGGTGTTACAGAAGATATTGTACTGCAGAAGATGCACCTCCCTAAAGCAAGTGTTGTATCTCCAAATCAAAAACAAACCTACGTTTCAACTCCATATTCAAAAATAAACCGAAAACTATAAGTATACTGAGGACAGATACTTTATAATGTCAAATAAAGCATTATCTGTCCTCAAAGGACGTATCAGTCACATACAACTTAAACTTTCCGATTTTTTAAAAGGTGATCCGGAACCAGATAAAATCATAACAGAGAGGTTTACTGAGAGAACACGACCACTCAATATAAATGAGAGACTGGTACTCCTCCCCGGAAACCATTTCGATCTCGTAAACCCGGTTTGCCCGTTCTGTGGATCGAATCATGTAATAAAACAAGAGTATTATGAGCGAAATCCAATACTGGGTGAGTTCGGACCACAAAAAATATATTTAAAAAGGTATTTGTGCAAAAAGTGCAGGAAGAAGTTCATAACTCCCTTTGATTCAGTGATAAAGCCAAAACATCGATATGCATCCGTATTTAAAGATGGTGCAGCAGCTATAGGGGGTATAGGGTATCGTTCATTGAGAAAAACAGCAGAAGAACTCCGTATATTCTTGGGAACGTCACCATCCCACCAGACAATAGATCGATGGAGGAAATCGTCTATAGCGGTAAATGAAACATCGATCGAGAATAAAACAGCGTCTTATTCCGGATATTACTGCTATGATGAGGAGTATATTAGAATTGGTGGGCAGAAATGTTATCGTTTGACATTGTATGATTCGGTGTTCAACATTCCTGTTTCTGAGAAAATATCCAATAATTTAAAGTATGATACCATATTCTCATTTCTAAAGCGATCTTTGCATGAAAAACCCCTGTATGCAATAACAACAGATCATGTTAGGATGTATAAGTCGATAATCGATAAATTGGGAGCTTTGCACCAACTTTGCATATTTCATTTCTTCAAATTGATTGGAGACGATGTTTACGACATCTTAAAGTCGAAAGAGGCAGCATACAGGGATAAAATAAGATTGTGCATGTATTTCACAGATATTAAAAACATCTTTAGAGTTTACGATGAAGAGATCGCGGTAGAACTGTTTGAGACGTTGTTAGATGATTTTGATGCGATTCCATCTATTTTACAGAAGTGTATCAGGGATAAGATAATTCCAGACTTTGATAGGTTGATTGCGTTTATGCAGGATGGTTTGATCGCACGGACAAGCAATCAGTGTGAGAATTACTATCGACAGACCGATCCCGGGGAGA
Organism: Deltaproteobacteria bacterium; assembly: GCA_021159445.1. Classification (GTDB taxonomy): domain Bacteria; phylum Desulfobacterota; class Dissulfuribacteria; order Dissulfuribacterales; family UBA3076; genus UBA3076. The sequence continues at coordinate 1,287 of JAGGRV010000290.1, forward strand.
TAAAGCACAAATACCGGACATCTCGGGGGATATTAGCATATCTTGCCGGAAAGATGGCGTATTGGACCGCGAAGTTCGGTCCGGCACTCGAACACCACGTAATGTGACAGCCTC
>JAGGRV010000066.1 GCA_021159445.1 Deltaproteobacteria bacterium
GAAGCGGTATGTGCCCGGTGGGTCAGGGGTATTCCGGCATAGGCAGGAACTGCAATACCTGAGGTCACACCGGGCACCACCTCAAAATATATCCCCGCCCTGGCAAGGGCCTGGGTCTCTTCGCCCCCCCTGCCGAATATAAAAGGATCCCCTCCCTTCAGGCGGGCTACACACTTTCCTTCCATGGCCTTTTCCACAATTATCCTGTTGATATCTTCTTGAGTCACTATGTGTGAGCCCATTCGTTTACCAACATAGATACGTTCTGCACGCGGAGAGGCAAAGGGCAGAAGTCTCGGACTTGCAAGGCGATCATATACAACCACCTCGGCCTCGGCCAAAAGCTCCTTGCCGCGAATGGTCAAAAGGCCTGGGTCCCCAGGGCCGGCTCCTATTAAATAAACCTTTCCAGATGAAGAATCCGGCTTAATTCGCTCCATAAACTTCCCTCAATATCTCTGCACCCCCGGCAGCCAGGACCCCTTCTCCAAGGATAGTTCCAAGGGCTTCGGGCTGATCAGCAGTTCCTTTCTTTTTTATCCTTATAATGTCTGTCCCTGCTTCGTTACCCACCATGCCTTCAAGCTCAAGTATCTCTCCCTTGAGTTGGGCAAAGGCGCCCAAGGGCACCTGGCATCCACCTTCAAGTCTGAAAAGAAAGGCCCTTTCAGCCCTTACGCAGATGGATGTTTCTTTATGATGAATCGAGGCGAGAATTCGCTTGACCTCTGTATCCATGCTCCTGAACTCTATGCCAAGGGCCCCTTGGCCTACAGCAGGAAGCATCACTTCAGGTTCCAGGAGTTGAATAATCCTTTGTTCCAGCCCAAGTCTTCTGAGCCCTGCAGCCGCCAGGACAATGGCATCGTACTGTCCCTCATCAAGCTTACGAAGCCTTGTGTCGATATTTCCCCTTAGAGGAGCTATTTCGAGATCAGGCCTCGCATTCTTGAGCTGGGCTATCCTTCGAAGACTGCTCGTGCCTACTCTGGCGCCCTCCGGCAATTCTTCCAGTTTGAGCCCGGCCCGGGAAATCAGGGCATCCCGCGGGTCTTCACGATCAGGGAAAATGGTAACTTCAAGCCCTTCCGGGAGTTCGGCAGGGACATCCTTTAAGCTGTGCACGGCGATATCAGCGTCTTTTCTGAGAAGGGCGTCCTCGATCTCTTTCACGAAAAGGCCTTTGCCGCCAACTTGGGCCAGTGGTACATCCAGTATCTTATCCCCTTTGGTGGTGAACTTTACAAGATCTACATTAACGTCAGGCCAGTGTGTCTCAATCTCTTTTTTGACCCAGTTACTCTGTGAAAGGGCCAACACACTCTTTCTGGTCCCAAGTCGCAAATTTTTTCCAATTCCCACATCAACCACCGCAGTAATTA
>JAGGRV010000435.1 GCA_021159445.1 Deltaproteobacteria bacterium
TTGCCGGCGAAAAGACCCTGCACCTTGATTATGCCAAGCTTAGTGTTATTGAGAGCTGAGGTGTTTAGAAACTTCCAAAACAGAACAAACAAATCATCTGCTAGTATTCAAAGGTGATAACATCTACAGTCTCGCCTACTGTGCTTATAGATCCAGTATAGACTGTTTCATCGCCGCCAATCCTGAGAGTGACTTCAAATGAGTTTTCCTGTGGAGCACCTTCACAGTGCGCAAAATAGTTTACCTTGACCTGATACTGGCCGGAGGGGGGATTTGAGACCCATACTATATGCTCCCATGCGTTCTGTGTCCGATGGCCGGCACATCCTGCATTGGCATCCACATCCAATTCGCCGCCGCTGGCTGACGTCCTGTGGGCATAATAGATTTCTTCTCCTTGAGGATCGATCACATGGAGATCAAGGTCATTGTAGTTGGTCCAGTGTAAAGCGACTTCCACATCTCCGCGCTGTCCTGGCAATTGCGTTGCGCTGCAAACATCTTCATCAATCCGTATACCTGTGAAAGGTTGGGGTACGGACCAGTAAGTTTCATTGGCTTTGCGCCACTTCCACAATCCCTGCATTTCACACATGTCAAGGTTCGTCACCTGGTACCAGTATTCCAGATTCTCGCCCCAGAGAGGCTGCCACTCTTGAAAGCGGATATCGTAGCCTGCAGTAAGACTGGCATCCGTGATCTGTACCCGGCTTCCTATGATTTCAGGCGGACCGGGTATGGCATCTGAGGGGTTGACATAATTAATGTTATTGTCAGGATCCCACCAGCCAAGCCGCGCATTTCCCCAAGCGCCTTCAAGCTGACCACGGAATTCATACAATACTAGTGGATCGGAATAAGTAAACGTTTCTCCCAAGAACTCATCAGTAACGGTCCAGATTCCTGTAAGGGGCACTACGTGCAGGGTGTATTTCAAGAGCCGGGTCATACCCCAATCCTGTCCGGGCTTGGGAGTGCCCGTCAGGCCAGAGATTATAATATCACCATCCAGACCAATTAACCGGAAACCGCCAAAAGGAACGGTCAATACATCCTCCTGGAGGTTCCACACCCGATCCGATTGATAGGCCAGGCTCCCGGCATCAGGGACAAGATGCCCCCATTGACTGAAGAGATCAAACCGGCAATCCGTCTCCTGACCACATTCTGTAGAGCTGCATTCCGGGTTCGTAAGGCACCGGTAGGCATATACTTGGCCCGGCAAGAGACTGGGGTGCTCAACGAGCAGATAGAAGTTTCCGGGATTTCCATTTTCATCCCTCAGATCATTCTGCTGGAATTCTAACTGCAAATCCAGCCACGATGAAGTGGAACTCCAAACTTCTATATCTTTGATCTCATATCTAACAACTTT
>JAGGRV010000012.1 GCA_021159445.1 Deltaproteobacteria bacterium
GCAATATTGTTCCAAGACTTCAAGTGAGGTTATTAAGTCATGAAAAGAGAAAACTTCAATACATACAGTACCTTTGAAATTATCAAGGATTGCCGAAATAGTCTTCATCTGATTTTCGTTTAGCATATCCAAGGATAAGTGATCGCGGCCATCCCTGACGCCATGCAGGTGGACAACAGTTGTTCGTGCCAGGTATCGCCTCGCATAATCGACAATCGGGCGCTCGTACAAAATCAGGTGTCCAAAATCAAGGCAGACCGAGATATCAAACGCTTCAATAATTTCTTCTATAAGGTCAAAAGGATAATCGAGCGTCTCAACAGAAATTTGTCTCGGTGTGACGACTGATCTAAGAATTTCTTCCATGCTTTTCGAAAGGCGCTTTCTCCATTGACCGATGTCTGCATAATTGTGGCCATCCGGGTTCTTCAGCGAAAAATGAAGCGTATAGGTGGACGGCATGAGCAGACCTGTCAATTTAATAACCTCTTGAACCATGGCTGCTCCGTAATTTCGAACCGCGGGATCCGGATCTCCTAAAAAGATATCAATAGGGAGATGGACATTATAGCTAAGACCTTGCTCCTTGCTTATTTTGGCCAGGGCAGTGATTTCATTGTCTGTTGGGAGGCTGCCGCTTTCATAGAGCACCAGCTCTATCTCGTCTAAATAGGGACTCAACATCGTCACATTTGGTAAGATATGGTCAGGATAGATATAGGAGGTTGTGGCAATCCTGAATGGAAACACCCTCTTGTAAGACCTCATTTTCATTTCCGTCGGCCTTTCTTCGAAATAAGGAGCAGCGACAGATACGGAGGAGCCGAATCTATCCCATCCTCCAAATTTCTGACTATCCGTTCTCCATCCAGCCCGCATCTAGAGACAAGGACTGATCCCTTGAGCAAGTCGAGCTGATCAAGGACATCCATTATCTCTTTGTATTCGCGGTATACCTTGAGCATCACCACCCTGTCTGTATGGTCAATCACATCTCTCAGTTTTTTGGTTCCCAGAGCACCTGAAATTATGGTAAAGGATTCCTCTGCTTCGGCCAGGATTTCTCCTGCAGTGGCTGCAGCGGCCTGGTACGATGTAATTCCCGGGATAACCTCGATGGGGACATCGGGATATTTTTCCCTGATAGTGCGCATAATGTACCCGAAGGTGCTGTAAATCATGGGATCGCCGATAGTGACAAAGGCCGCATCTTTTCCCTTTTTTAAGACACAAACCACCATGCGGGCGTTTTCTTCCCATGCGGTCTGGAGTTTTTCAGTGCCGCGGGTCATGGGAAAGCCCAAACGAACAAGGGGCATTCCCTCTTTGAGGTGGGTGGATGCGATCTCCTCGGCCAGTGAATAACCGTTCT
>JAGGRV010000285.1 GCA_021159445.1 Deltaproteobacteria bacterium
AAAAAATATGCCAGATGCCAATTTTTACAGGAACTATTTTTCGAAAACTTGAGTACTTATTGATGATCAAGACAGACGCATCAGATTGGGAAAGGCCGCAAGAGATGAGGTCGTGGTAAAATATACCTGGCGTGAGCATACGAGAAAGATTGTGGAAAGGCTCAAAAAATGGAGCGAAGGACAACTAAGATAAACTTGACGACCTAATTCTATTCAGCTATTTTAGTTATATGGAAAAGGCTACAATAACTGAAATGAAAAATCGCTTCAGCATCTTTCTTGATAAGGTCAAACATGGTGATTCCGTTCTTATCACTGAACGTGGGCGCCCTGTTGCACGCATGGAATCAATTTTGACCACAGATAGTAATGATATGGAGGGCCGCTTGATGAGGCTGGAACGTAACGGATTGGTACGGCGTGCTAAATGCAGACCTGTTTTGCATAATATTCTAAATGTTAAGCAACTGCCCATCCTAAAAGAGAACTCCAGCCTGCTGGAGGCTGTACTTGCTGAAAGGGAAGAAAACCGTTGAGATTTTGGGATACTTCTGCCATTGTTCCGTTACTGGTAAAGGAAAATAGTACGGTGGCCATGCAATCGCTCTATCGTAGTGATCCTGCTTTGTTTGTCTGGTGGGGTACGGAAGTAGAGTGTATTTCTGCCATCGCACGGGTCGAGCGCGAAGGTATGGTGAGCACATCCATTGTGGTTAAGGTCATTAATCGCTTAAAACTGCTTAGTGAGACCTGGCATGAAATTCAACCAGTTGAAGAAGTAAGAAAAATTGCCAAACGTTTCTTGAGAGTGCACAATTTGCGTGCAGCAGATGCCTTGCAATTGGCCGCCGCTTTTTTGGCGGCAGAAAAAGATTCTTCCACCCTGGAATTCGTTTGTTTGGATGAACGTCTTGTCAATGCGGCCAGGAAAGAAGGATTTGCCGTAATTGGTATCTGATCTTTAAGCTTACTGTGCCCCTAATGTCGTCTAATCTTAGCGAATATCAAATAAATGATAAAGATCTGCATTGTTACAGGAACACGCGCTGAACACGGCCTCCTTTACTGGCCCTGGACTGTGTTCTCTGCGTCTCGAATGAGCGGCGAATGGGCGGCGAGAAAAGGAGTTATTCAATATAGTCAAGGATGTCCCCATTGTCCCTTTCGATAATTTCTATTTTCCAGAGCTGACCCCCTTTACTCTCCGATTAGGAGGGCTCAAGAAGGCAGAAGAGTTATTGACAAAAGCGAATTTTTGTGGGATCTATCCGAAAAATAGTGGAATAGTGGCAACGTCCCCCATTAGAAAGTAACAAAAGTACCAACGTCCCCCATTATATGCCGCAAGCACAACCACTGCTTACCAGC
>JAGGRV010000378.1 GCA_021159445.1 Deltaproteobacteria bacterium
GGAGATATTGATCCTGCAACCGCCGCAACACTTGCGTGGAGTGTGCTGGCGGCGCACCTCTGACCCGTTAGTGGCTTTGCGTTCGAGGCTGTTGCACCAAGGCAGGCACGGCAGCGGGCGCGACGTGGGTGGTGGACGATTCTGGCGGCGCTGATTTCACGAGCATACAGGCGGCGGTGGATGCGGCGGGTGAGGGGGGCTATGGTTGAGATACGAGCGATGGCATATCCGAGAATTGTTGACCCTGTCAACACTCAGTTTGTTCGACGTTCACCGGATCCATCTCTTTTTGAAGTGATAAATCTCTCAATCTCTTCAAGAAATTCGTAGAAATCCCCTGACTCACCATACAGCTGCTTATGTGCTCTGGAGTCCTCCACCCTGCCGTATTGATGGACAAGCAGATTTCTAAACCCGATCAGTTCCTCAAGCCGTAATGCAAGGGATTCTGATATCACCTGGTGACTGGCAAGCTTTCGTATTGTGTCCCTGCTATCACGCGGCATTCCTAACCCAACATCTGATATGATCATGTTGCAAATATCCAGCAGATTCTCACACGCTAACTGAAATGCCCTCTCACACGCCCTTCTCCTCATCCCACTTCTCAAATACTCCTCCACGTCTTCCGGAAGGTATTCATCGAGTTCTCTCAGGCATTTTTCCAGATCGTCCATTTTATCGATTATCCTTTCGATATCCAAATTAATCACCCGAGTCTTGCACTTACCCGTCTCATAACGGCTTTATGATAGTCCATTCTCAGACTTCCATACCTTATGTACTCCATCTCTGTCTCCTTTGCAAGGGTCAAGACGTAGTAGAGATCTTTGGTGTAAAGCACCTTCCCTTCAAGAAAAACCCTTTTACGAATATTTACAGGCATTTCATTAAGCAGCGAAATATCTATGGTCGCTGGTACTGAATTTTCAAGAGATAATCTCTCCTTTAAACCAACATCCATGTCCGGTTTTGATATGATGCATAAATCGAAATCGCTCTCTTTTCTTCCAGTTCCTGTAGCCCTTGAGCCGAAAAGGATGATTGAGTGAACAAATTTAAATTCCTTCAGTATTGAAACGACATCTTCTATTTTCATATAGCATCACCACCATCGGCTTTAACTTTAATCCTTTATACTCATCTCCTGTACTTGAGTTTCACGGATGATCTTCTTAATACTTGCTTTAGCACTTTTGAACCGGAGAGCATCATGCAACAATGCATGAAATCTGATATTAGCTCGACGCAAGAGCACAGAGAGCAGTGGTACCTGCCTTGCGCGGGCACGGACACGGACACGCGGGTTTGTAGTCGGGTGCGGGGTCCCCGGGGCAGGGACGTGGTGGTGGCGATTGCCGCGGGGG
>JAGGRV010000398.1 GCA_021159445.1 Deltaproteobacteria bacterium
TCGGCCCAACACCATCCTGATAGACAGTGAGCAGCTTGAGTCCGGAGACGCTATGAGCCGAGAGTTCAAGAAAGTCGCTGCTCAGCAAATCGAAGATTTCAAGTCCGAATACCGTGCCCGGTTTCCTGGTCGAGATGTGGATAAGCTCACGGATGAGGACCTGCTACGCGAGGTGATGAACACGATCGGCAAACCCGGAAAACTGGGCGAGCAAATCAAGTGCGTGGTCTCAGTTTCCATGCTCACAGAGGGATGGGATGCTAACACCGTGACCCATATATTGGGCGTGCGGGCCTTTGGGACTCAACTCCTCTGTGAACAGGTAGTGGGCCGCGGCCTGCGCCGAAGAAGCTACACAACCAAACCTCAACGCGTAGAGATTAACGGCAAGACGTTCGAGTTTGAGGCCTTCCCCGTTGAATACGCGGAAGTCTATGGTGTCCCGTTCTCGTTCATTCCGTGTGCCGGGTCTTCACCCGATCCGGAACCTGGCCCGGAAATAACTCATGTGCGCGCCCTTGAGGATCGGATCTCCTGTGAGATCACCTTCCCGCGCCTCCTGGGGTACCGTTACGAGTTCCCAAGCGAAACGCTGGCTGCTAATTTCACTAACGAATCAAGGCTTGTACTTTCCACCCTGGATATTCCTACAAAAACCGAAAACGCGCCCATTGTAGGCGAATCCACCATCCTTACTTTAGATGATTTGAAGAACCGCCGCATACAGGAAGTAGCCTTCCTCTTGGCCAAGCTGACATTAGAGAAATATTTCCGCGATGACGATGGGAATGCCAAGCCCTGGCTCTTTCCCCAAATCCTGGCAATCACGAAACGTTGGTTGGACGAATGCGTTGTCTTCAAAGACAACGTGTTCCCCCAACTGCTCCTCTTGATTGAATTTGCCCACAATGCCGCCGATCGCATCTATAGGGCCATTGTTGCCGCCGAGTCAGGAGATAAAACTCTCAAACCCATTCTTTACCCATACGACCCCACAGGCTCTACTCGGTACGTGGACTTTGACACCACCCGCCCGACCTATAAGACACACCCGGACAAATGCCACATCTCTCACGTTGTTGCGGACACCAATTCATGGGAGCAAAAAATGGCCCAGGCCCTGGAGGAAATGGAAGAGGTCTTTTCTTATGCCAAGAACCACAACCTCGGGTTCAGCATTCCATACACAATAAACGGTCAGGAAAGGAACTATATCCCTGATTTTCTGGTGCGCATAGATGACTGGCGAGGGAAAGGTGACTTGCTAAACCTGATTATCGAAGTAACCGGTGAAAAAAGGAAGGATAAGGAGGCGAAAGTCGCCACAGCACGTCTTCTCTGGATACCGGCAGTGAACAAC
>JAGGRV010000143.1 GCA_021159445.1 Deltaproteobacteria bacterium
CAACAAAAAATCCTATTAATTTTTGTTCAACTTATTTATCTCCCGTTCCTTAGCAATCTTTTTCATAGAATCCTCGGGCGTAGTGTTCAGGAGAAATGTGCTAAAGCGTACGTTATGTCGCACCAGGGCAGGCTCTGAACCCATGAACGGTTAAGAAAGGCGGGATATTTCAAGAGAAGAGAAGCAGTTAAAAGGAATTCACGAGGACCTTGACCTATATATAGCTGAGCTGAAAAAACGCTCCAAAGGCAGGGGGATAAGGCAAATAAGCGATTGGGGTTGACTACGACCATGTAGGTTTAACTCGCAGGTCTGAAAGTATTCCGAGAAATCCAGTAGCAACCGAACTCAGCAGGTGGAATAACGGCCTGGTTTTGGCCCTGGGGAAAACCGTCTTGCAGGAGAGTGGGTATGTCTTTTGGTTTAAAATCGCTTAGAGCGCAAATACGCCTAAGTTTCTAATCGCCTTTCCTTTTCCATATGAGCATGTAATACACGGACAATTTCAATGCCGTTGTCTATCTCTCGATAATAGACCACATAGTTAGGATATTGTGTGAGTGGGAAAAATCGCAAACCATGCAATTTTGCCCGCTTGGACCGATACGCGGTGCCAATGCCAGGCATATCGGCGATAGATTCAAAGGTTTTCTCTGCGGACTGATGAACTCGATCGGCCGCAGCGGGATTATCTTGAGCAATATACCTCCACAGATTTATTAAATCCTCTTCCGCTGCTGGAGTCTTAAAAATCACGGGTATTATCTGGTTTGATCTGTTTTTAGTAATGCTTGTGCCTTCTCTCGCAGGGCAGACATATTAAGTGGGGTTGATTTTCCGCTTTCAAGTCCTTCCATCAACATTTGATCTATTTCGTCCCTATCGTGCCGTATTAAATCGCGCAAGTAATCACTGGCGCTCTGATACTCGCCTATGTTTACACGGGCTGCGACAAATTCCCGCATTTCATCGGGCATGGATATATTGAGCGTTGCCATGGTGTGGTCTCCTTGTCGTTTTGTTTAGGAACGTACAATAAATAACTTGAACAAATTAATGTCTTTTTTGCCGTCTTCTTCGTTGCTCGTCGATCACATAACCCGTTATGCTCGCTCCTCGCGCCTTGAATACAACAAAAAATCCTATTAATTTTTGTTCAACTTATTTATCTCCCGTTCCTTACCTATTACCATAATACGTATGGCAAAATTTGCCAATAGGTAGCGCAAAAAAGTGGGTTTTTGTTCAAATGCCCCAAGCTTTTCGGTGAACCCTGAACCCCTGGCCCAGACCTGGTTTAGCAATCTTTTTCATAGAATCCTCGGGCGTAGTGTTCAGGAGAAATGTGCTAA
>JAGGRV010000044.1 GCA_021159445.1 Deltaproteobacteria bacterium
ACAGCGGGTAGCGTATAGGTGTGGGGAACAATTGCGGGAAAAAAATGCGAATACTATAAAGGCGCAAAACATCCCCTCAACTTTCCCGTAGGACAGGCGTCTCGCCTGTCTATGTAACTGTAGGAGTTCGATTTATCGAACCCGTCTTTCCGGGGCGGATGAATCCGCCCCCTACAAAGAACTAAAAAGCGTAAACTGAAAACTATTTTCGACGAAGGAGGGAATAAATGGAAAAAGAAAAACAAAATAAGCAGAATAGACCGGACGAAGAAAAAAAAGAAGGTTACATCATTGTCCCCAACTACTTCCTAAAGAAATGGGTTAGGGTATTAGGGGTAGGTCCTATCGTGCTCTATCAGGAACTGCTTACTTACTGCCATAAAGGAAAGTATATCGCCTGGCCCACCCTAAATACCCTTTGTCAAGAAATGGGAATAGCCAAAACTACCCTACTCAGATATCAAAATACCCTGATTAAATTCGGCCTGATTAAAAATATTAGTAGGGGTAAATCCACTACCGGTCATTATAGAAATAATATCTACCAGGTTACCCCTCTTGAAAAGATCCCAGACCATCGGGATATTCGGGACATAAGGTATCAAAATGATACCGACATTGGTAGCAAAACGATACCTGATAGGTTTCAAAATGATACTTGTATTGGTAGCAAAATGATACTTTCTTTGGTATCAAAACGCTACCCTAACAATAGCAATCTTAACATTACCAATATAACAGCAGCAAATAGAGAAAATGCTGCTGCTAATTTTAAAAAATTAAAAAAGGAAGGAGAAGAAAAGATGAGAATAATAAGAGAAAGAATGGTTGAATTAGATTTTAAGGAGGAATTCATTGAGAAGATATTAAAAGAATATTCGACGAAGAAGATTGATGAGAAATTAGATTTGCTGATAGAGAGGAGGAACATCCAGAACCCTGCCGGCTGGCTTAATACAGCTTTAAAGAATGATTACCAGGGAGAGGAGCAGGAAAGATATGATGAAGAACCTGTGGGGCAGATGTTTCACCTATCAAGGATAGATTCCCGTTTTCACGGGAATGACATAAAGGGGAGTGAGAATGACAATTTCCAAATCCCCTCTCCCCTGGAGGGAGAAGGTCTGCCCTGTGTAGTAGGGGAAATTACTGCACAGGGTAAAAGTGAGGGGGATAAAATCCTCTCTACTGAAGAAGCAAGAGAACGGTTTAAACTTCTAAGAGAAAAATTAATGGCAATGAATTCGCCTTAGTTTAAACCGTGGGACAGGTGTTCCTGCCCATGTAAATGTAGGGGTTCGATTTATCGAACCCGTCTTTCCGGGGCGGATGAATCCGCCCCCTACAAAGA
>JAGGRV010000582.1 GCA_021159445.1 Deltaproteobacteria bacterium
TTTGAAACCTGAAAAAGGCTGTTGGCTGTCAGGGGGGAAAGTGAATAATTACGTTTCCTTCCTCGTCCCAGACATGGATACCGTCTCCTTTTTCAATAGAGACCCTCTGTTTCACAAAGAAAGGCGCCATGAATTTATCTTCCATGTCAAATGTCGCTTTGCTTGTCATTTCAGTATATTATCCTCAACTGCCTTTTGTGAGGCGCGGAGCGCCGAGCACGTTAAAGCTAACTTGCCGCCAACATCGCGGGGTAGGGGCTTTAGCGAACAAGTATACTTGATGCGGAGTACAACGTTTTAAAAGCCGCTGTGCTGTTGGCCAAGTTAAGTGCCTTGTTCTGGCACGCCCTGCGCGACGGGACAAGGTGCTTGACGAAGTCAGCACCGCGATTTTCATCTTTTCTTGAGATAGGATTTTAAATTTCGATAGTAATTTTCGTGGAAACCAATGGTGATTAGCTCTATTCCGTCTGCAACAAACCTGTATGACAATAAATATAATGCCGGCTTGATTTTGAATTTATGAACAAATACCCCTTTCAAATCTCCTTTTTTTTCTACGCCAACCGAGGGATCCCGGATGATTTTTTTTATCTCATTGTCTAAGCTTGATTTTTCATTCTTATTGAATTTCTTGACTTTCCTCTCAAATGATCCAGATTGATATATCTTCATCGCTCTTAGCCAAATTGATACTCAGATTTTTCACCCCGATCCAACTCTTCTATTCCGATAAGTATTTCTTTGATTAAATCATAGGTCAAATCCGTGTTTTCTTCTGCGCACTTACCAATCCTGGCCCAGTGCTCAATCTGGCCGGTTAGCGACCGATGGTCAACCTTGCTAAATTTTCTTGCTTCATTTACTAATTCATCTGATACACGAACTGCTGTGGGCATTTTGTTACCTCCTAAAAAAATTTTATTTTATGAGCCTCTTATATTTAAATATAGCCTATCTTGTAGCAAAATGCAACTAATTATTGCTATATGTTTTTTATGGCGAACGCTGCTAATCAGCCGCGAGTACGTGGGCAAGCTTACTTGCCTGCGCGCGCAGTCTGCTGCATCCGCTGGTGTACGCCAGGCATGGGCGTGAACTTATGAGGTTAAAGTCCTCTATACGTGAATCCCGCTATCTGATTCTAGGATAGCGAAAGTATTAGCCGAAGGCAAGGGAGTCGCTGTGAGGCGGGGTCCGAAGGAAGCCGGAGTGCAAAACTGTGAGCCAAGCCTGCCCCGGACTTGATCCGGGGGACAGAAATAGCATTATAAGGCCCAGTCTCCAGGTAAGGAACGGGAGATAAATAAGTTGAACAAAAATTAATAGGATTTTTTGTTGTATTC
>JAGGRV010000038.1 GCA_021159445.1 Deltaproteobacteria bacterium
AATGGTTCAAGTGACGGGAATCAATACCTGGTATAGTTTGCACAGTCCTGTTTGAAATCCTCAATGATTTCATTGGTGAGTGTAGGCGGAACATTAGGAATCATTTCCAGGAATGTCTCTGTTGTCACGCGGCAATCTTCTCCTTTGACGTATTCTCTCTCAAAGGCAAGTTGTCTGACCTTCTGAAAGAGATACTCGATATCCGCAGGTGTGAAGAGAGCAATTATGGAGATGATCCTGTCCACATCCACATCGCCCCGACTGGTATCGCGTAGATAATGCTCGAAAATAGTTCGACGGCCTTGATCATCCAATCCTCCTACTGGAATGATGCAATCAAAACGACCAGGCCTTAACAAGGCTTTGTCCAGTTGCCGGATATAGTTAGTTGCACATACCAGGAGGTTCTTCTTCTCTTTTCTTTTTAACAGGGGTACCTGTTTGAGAAACTCATTTGTAATTGATTTGTCGATGCGTGAGGCATGATCACGGCTGCCTGCTATTTCCTCAAATTCATCTATGAACAGGACCACTTCATCAAGATTGCCAATCTTTTCTGTAAGGGCTTTCAGGTTTGCACCAAGGCGATCTTCTCCATCGGCCATCAAGATGCTGGGACTGACCTCGATATACCACCATTGAAGTATACCTGCTATGGCCCGGACAAAGTGGGTCTTGCCTGTACCAGGTGGCCCGAAAAAGATGATGGTGCGGGGCGAAATGACTGCGTGTTTGCGTGCGAGTTCTATCGCCGTCAGGGGAAGTATGATTCTTTTGTTCACGATCTGTTTTGGCGGCTGAGTCTCGGATATGGTGTCCCAGATTGATCGGTCGATCATCTGGGCCCCCAGCGCCTTGAGAAGCTGAATTCTTTGTGCATCGTGAGGATCTCGATGCATAGGCTCGATATTTTCCATGAAATCCAGGCAGGCCACCTTTATTCCCACATCCCGGCCCAGTTTTTCAGAAAGCACCCATTTGTGTTGCATTATTTTGGGCCACAGCTCCGCGGCTATCTTAGGTTCAACCTTCTGCCCGGTGCATTCGAAAATAAAGGTTGTGCAATCTTGCGGGCTGGAGGCATTAGATATTATGTTTTCCATAAGTTTCCCCACTGAACTGTAAACGCTTACAAAAAATAAAGCGGAAATCCTACCTCTGAGAATCTCCGCAGTGTTTACTTTTACTGATACGATTCGCTTTTTAACTATCTAAAAATAGGGTGAATCGGGTTAGGTGTCAAGTTTTCCTGCGCGTGCCGGAACGTCTTGCTCATGCTCACCTATTCTGAGGAGGTACTGCCTCGCGGGCCTTCTTGGCAAGGATCCCTTGGAGGA
>JAGGRV010000015.1 GCA_021159445.1 Deltaproteobacteria bacterium
CTGGGTGATTCACAATTTTATCCGAGTTTAGGAACGTACAATAAATAACTTGAACAAATTAATGTCTTTTTTGCCGTCTTCTTCGTTGCTCGTCGATCACATAACCCGTTATGCTCGCTCCTCGCGCCTTGAATACAACAAAAAATCCTGTTAATTTTTGTTCAACTTATTTATCTCCCGTTCCTAAGAAAGTTCCATCTGTGTCTTTGGGAGTGATTGACAAGAGGATCTCCTGGCAAGAGCTTTTTCAAATTCAAATGTCGTAATAGCCTGATTTGTAGTGGAAAACAACACCTATCAAACTGAACCAGTGCCGGGCATTGCCCGCCATTACTGACTGTAGAACTCCTTACTTCTGGAAAAATACAGTGCATCTAGAGGACGCTGTATGAAAACCCTGTTCCATATCTGTGTATATCCACGAAAATCTGTATCCTATTCTTTGTCTGACAATCATATTCAACGGCCCTTGTTATCAACTTGACAGGGGCTAAAACTGAACTATATTTGAACTATACTCAACCATTTATGGTTCAACGTGGAGGCTTACATGAAATCAATAACGATCCATGGACTTGAAGATCCTTTAAATACCCTAATTCGGGAAAAGGCGCGCCATCAAAGGCTCAGCCTTAATAAAACCATCAAAAAGCTTTTGGAGGAATCACTTGGTTTAACAACCAGCAATCACAAAGATCATCATCATGACTTTAGTGACCTTTGTGGAGTATGGACAGCAGAGGATATCGAAGAATTTACTGCAAACAGCAAGGATTTCTCCGCAATCGACCCCAAGGACTGGGTATGAACAAGATCATCCTTGATACCAATGGCTACACATCATATCTGGGCGGTGATCAAAACATTCTCAATGCCCTGGCAGGTGCTCAAATCACGTTTATGTCAATCTTCGTTCTTGGCGAGTTATATGCTGGATTTAAGGGAGGAAATCGTGAAAAGGAAAACATCAGGATACTTCGCACATTCCTCAAGAAACCAACAGTTACAATCCTGAACGCATCCAATGAAACTGCGGAAGTATTTGGAATGGTAAAAACGTCTTTAAGACAAGCAGGTACTCCAATTCCCATTAATGATGCATGGATCGCATCACACGCACTTGAAGTTGGCGCTGTAGTTGTTACGTATGATAAACATTTCGCTATGGTTCCGGGCTTGCGCTTATGGTGCAATATATGAGGTGTCTACGGGACATCCTATAATTCCAATGGCTTTTTTCTTTACGGGTCCTTAGGAACGTACAATAAATAACTTGAGAAAATTAATGTTTTTTTTGCCGTCTTCTTCGTTGCTCGTCGATCACATAACCCGT
>JAGGRV010000442.1 GCA_021159445.1 Deltaproteobacteria bacterium
CGGTAATGTCAAGAGAAGTGTGTAAAAAGGTGTATCCATCTTGATTAGGCTACTTTCTTGTTTAACTGTTTGATGATCTTGATCTTTCCATTAGGTCTCTGCCACTTGCTGTTGAAATAGTTGAAGATGGCGTAGATGATTCGGTCACAGCTTTTGGTGTTCTGGAAATACCCCATTACTTTCAACCGTCTCCTTACCTCCCGGAAACAGCGTTCAATCACGTTGGTGGTACGAATCATCTTGCGGATTTCCTTTGGGAACTCAAAGACTGGGATCAACTTGTCAAAATCCTTCTCCAGACAGTTGACCGCTCTGGGGATTTTATCCTGCCATTGTTTCTTCCAGACCCGGAACCGTTTAGCGGCCATGGCTGAGGATTTGGCGTACATGATCCGGGCCGCTTGATTGGTACACTCTTTCTTGTATCGCTCAGGACAGTATTGGGACACATTACGCAGCTTATGGACCCAACAAAGTTGGTGTTTAACCAGCGGATAGACATCCTCAATAGCTGACCATAACCCCCCGCCACCATCCATAGCGATCAGTTGGAGAGTTCTTCCTTTGAGACCGCGAACATACAAGTTATCCAGGAAACTCTTCCAGCAAGCGGTTGATTCTGAGTTAGCTCGCCGGAAACTGATCATCTCCCTGGTTCCATCGGTCTTGATACCGTAGGCCACCAACAGTTTGACCTTCTTTGCCTTCAGTTCAAAACGGATCTTCACTGATAAGGCATCCAGAAACAAAAACACAAAATCATCCTCAAGTGGACGGTTGGCATAGTCACCGACCGCCTGATCGAGCTCCTTTACTACCGTCGAGACCTTACTGGCCGAGAGCCGCTCGCCACACAGAACATCAAGAATATCACCGACTTTCCGAGTCGAAACCCCCTGGATAAACATCGCCCGGATAGTATCTTCCAAAGAGCTATCAACCCGACGGTAACGCTCAAAAAGATCCGGCTGATACTTACCATCCCGATCACGCGGTATACACAGATCCAGAGACCCTACCGAGGTTAACAGGCTCCGTGAACGGTACCCGTTGCGATAACCCTTCCTTCGGATGGTTCGCTGGTGTCTGCCGGCATTTATAAAACTATCGAAATCAACGGCTAATATCTTGTTATACACTCGTTTGGCCACATACTGACAGCCTCGCTCAAAATGCATTCGATACATATCCTTGACCTCGGACATACAGATGGCTACGTTGTGATTGTCGAAAGACAATTCTCGATACGACATTAGGTGTCTCCTTATGGTTGTTGTGAACTTTAGGATACACCTTTTGTCTTTTACACACTTCTAAAGATATTACC
>JAGGRV010000010.1 GCA_021159445.1 Deltaproteobacteria bacterium
ATTAATGCGGAGATTCCCCTTGCAGCGTAAGGCTCAATATTGGCCATTTTGTTGTGACGAGGGATATGCTAATCGCTCAACTTAGGTTCCATAAAAGAGGTGTACAGCTTGGCAAGATCGGCAGGGAAAGGGGACGGGAAAGGGGACGTTCGTTTCGAGCGTTCTTGACGGGAAAGTAGAAGGGGACCATTCGTCCAGAGCGTGCGCAGGGCTTGCTGATTAGGACCAAGTTGCCTGTGCGTTGCAGGAAGTATTACGTGGTGCTAAATCTTAGACAGACGCTATGGCCAAGAAGGATTTTAGGCACGTTCGGAACGAACGTCCCCTTTGAAGCAACCCAGACCACATTTTTCCTCGTGAAGATAACGTTCAAGGTGCTGGTTCCTTTGGAATTTGTGCACCATGCCAGACCGCAACGATCCAGACCAAATCTCCCTTGATTCTGTAAAAAAAACGGTATGGCGATATGATAACTTCCCGGTAGGCAAGTTCAGGAAACTCCGGTATGACTCTTCCGGATTCCGGGGAATTCTCCAGCCTTCGAAGAACTGTTTCGGTTCGATTGCGGAAACGGACTGCTGCTGAAGGCTTATCCCGCCGAATGTAGGCGAGGGCAGATAGAAACTGAGTTCTGGCAGATGGAGTAAATCGAACCTTCACGATGGTTCCTGGTCAAGTAGTGCGTCGGCTTCAGCAAGGACATCATTCAGATTATAACCCTGGCCTATTTCTATCTCCCTATCTCCTTTTGCTAAAAGGCGCAGGAGTTCTTTGTCATGCTCGGATTGCTTATAAGCCTCTACACTGATCATAATGGCTGCTGCCCGTCCCCGTTGCGTAATAATGAGGGGTTCCTTGGAATCTTGAAGACGTTTCATAATATTGGCGGTATCCTGCCTCAAATCACTTACCGGAATTATATCCAATAATTTTCCCATAACATACCTCCTATTGTACTTTTACACATACCACTAAATGTAATTTAAAGCAAGGACGGGATCTATGGGACGGAGTTAGGGAAAGGGGACATCCTATGTTCCCCCTGTCAAGCTAAAAAACTTCTTTTTTAAAAACAGCTAGTTGAACATTTTGATGTCTATAAGGCGCAGATTCCCTATTGAGCCTGTAACAGCTCTTGCAAAAGGTCCGACGGAATTCTCACCTATAGCGAATCCTGAATCTAATCGTTATCAGTATCCGGCGTGCTCTATTTCAAGCCGCCTATCATCCCTTATCCAGATTCCAGAATTCAGTGAGAGGCCCAGATTGTCCCCCACGAGGTCCTAAACGGCCTCAACGTTTGTTGCTCGGGCTTCTCT
>JAGGRV010000605.1 GCA_021159445.1 Deltaproteobacteria bacterium
TCACCAGACGGCAATTCCGCTGCGCTCCATTGCCGCCGGTGAGCTTGGTCGTTAGACTTTTTATACCAAATTGAGGAGGGCGCATCTTGAATTCAGAAAGTCACAATTCTGGTTTCATTTATAACTTCAACATGGGCAAAGAAATACCTCACTTTAAGCGCATGGCTGAAAACATTCAGTCAAGCGCTGAATGCAACGCTGTCAACGTCATTTACGAGTCTTTTGTCGTACCTGGGGATCAGGACTATCTAATGTCACGACTATTGGCTCAGAAGGGACTTCCACGGGGATTTTATTGGGCAGCGGCACAAGCTATCGAGAAATATTTTAAGGCTTTTCTTTTAATGAATGATGAAGGCGTCAAAAGATTTAGAGCTCATCCAATTAAAGAGCTTTTTAAAGCCGCAAGCAAACTTGACTCATCAATTGCCACCCTCAACATACTTCCACATCAGAATATTCAGGTTAATGCAAGCGTATCGAAGCATTTAAAAACATTTAACATCACGGATTTCATTGATGATATAGAAAAGTATGGAAGTGCAGACAACAGATACAATACCTTTGGCGTCGAATATAACACAGGTCATCTCTGCGCTATGGATAGTTTGTCATTTAAGTTACGAAACAAAATTGGCGCGATAGGAATAGATAGAAGTTTCAAAAAATTAAGCTCAGATTTAATCGAGGTTTTTGAGAAAAACAATCCTTGGTTCCAAAAGGAAGAAAATCAATTGATTAACCAAATTCCAAGCGAGGAATTCCCTATTCAACTTTCATCCAGCATCACACATTTTGAAATCCTCGTAAAGAACGAGAGCAACACAGCCTATAAAATTGCTTTGCAGTGGCTACGGAAGAAAATGAAGCTTCCGTACCGTAGGTAAATGGGGAATCACAATAATGACAGACACAACGAATCTGATAGCTTTCAGTCTAACATGGCGCTTCACCGGACGCAAAAAGCCGCGCCCGCTGAAAAGCAACGTTCGCATAATTTTACTTGCATACACACAATTATAATTATAAGGTGTATAAAAATGCAAGGGAGGTGTTCAATGAAACGTACAAATATTGTGATAGATGATAAACTTGTGGAAGATTGCTTAAGAGCAACCGGAATAAAAACTCGCAAAGCTCTGATTGATCATGCATTACGTGAGTTGTACCGTCATGAATCTCAAACTAAAATTCTTGAACTCAAAGGCAAAATTAATTGGGAGGGTGATCTTAACGAGTGGCGGCAAGGTCGAGATATATGATAATCCTTGTTGATACGACAGTATGGATTGATTTCTTTGCAGCACGATCGTTACC
>JAGGRV010000061.1 GCA_021159445.1 Deltaproteobacteria bacterium
AAGGTGGAGATCTCCCTCTATGAGAGGGATTATTTCCAGTGCCCTTTTTACCTGGACACTATCTTTATTCTGAAGGACACCTCCTTTTTCCCGCAAGGCCTCTATGAATCCTTTCTGGTCCCTCAAGATTCTGTAGAGGACCTCGTCCAAAAGAGGGGGTTTTTTATTAAGCCATGATCGGATCCTGGAGGCATAGCCACATTAGTGCAGGAGAACTGCCCGGCATTGCTCGCGGCCTGTGCAAAGTCCGTCGGCAAGGTACACGAGCCAGTAAGCCACCAGACACTCGTGAAGTCAGAACTCATGACACCGGCAATGACCTCAACCGGCGCGGTGTAATTGAAGTTCACACCCATCGCGCCGCCGGCAACTGTCATTGGCGCACCGGCCTGGCACGTAGTGTCACACATTCCGACATTATGGTAGGCTGGGGGTTCATCGCCCTGCCCGGCCTGGGTGGAAAGGCAAAAATCCACCTTCACGTTTTGGTCCCCCACATCTATGTCCCTTATCAGCGATCCATTCAGGAAGGAGGCATCGGCAACAAGCCTGTAGTTCCCGGTATCTACGGAAATAGCAAAGCCCCCTGCTGAAGCCGTAACAGTATAGGCGTCCGTCCCCTGAACCGATATGGTGACGCCGCCCCGGCCTTCCCCAATGTCATACTCCCCGTCATGATCCAGGTCCGTAAACACCACTCCAAGAACAAACGGACCGGAATTGCCGGATCCAAGCCCGAAATCCGTTGTTTCCAGGTAGCTGCAAGGATACATCCGGCCATTGAAAACGTATTCGCCCTTGGCAATGCCTATACCCGCCTCCCTGAAATCAGGTTTCAACATGTTCACCCGGTGGCCTCTGCCCGGATACTCGAGATCCACAAAGAGGTCTGAATGCATCTGCTCTACCACTGCCTGAACAGCCATAGAACAGGAAGAATAGAAGCGGCCGGCTATGTTTTCCCCCACCGTATACCAATCATATCCTGCGGCTGTGATGCGGTCCCATGGAGAACTCCCGTCCAGGGAGTCATGGGCGAAGTAGTTGTTGTCAAGCATTTCCCCGGAGTGTAATCCGGCCGCCTGAATCAGGAGGGCATTCATGGCAAGAGGCTGAACAGGCTTATCTGAAATCTCGCCCGGCTCCACGCCTTCATATAGGTCTATACCCTGTCGAGCCGCCTCACCTACAGGGTCCATCCTCGCCCGGTTGATAAGTTCAAGGGCGAGCTGCCCTTCCGGAGAGGGGTCTCCATAATCGTTGTACGACGCAGCGCCGGCAACGACGGGAGCAAAGACCCACCAGGCAGTAAGG
>JAGGRV010000008.1 GCA_021159445.1 Deltaproteobacteria bacterium
TTAATTTTTGTTCAACTTATTTATCTCCCGTTCCTAATGAGCCAATTAATCAACGTTCCGGAGGAGTTGAGTCTATGACAATAAATCTCATGGATGAAAAGAGCCGTCTGGAAAAAGACGAGAGAAAAAGGTTTTCTCCCTTTGCAACCCTCAGTGTTGATGTTGCTCGGGAGAAGGAGGAAGAAAGGTTACTTACCGACCACAGGCAGTTGTTTTCAGTTGACGCAGACAGAATTCTGCATTCATTGGCATATGCAAGGTATATAGACAAGACCCAGGTTTTTTCCCTTATCCCCAATGACCATATTACCCATAGAGTGCTTCATGTCCAACTGGTATCAAAGATAGCCAGGACTATAGGCCGTTTTCTCCGATTGAATGAGGACCTTATTGAGGCCATTGCCTATGGGCACGATATCGGCCATCCTCCCTTTGGTCACGATGGTGAACGGAATCTCA
Organism: Deltaproteobacteria bacterium; assembly: GCA_021159445.1. Classification (GTDB taxonomy): domain Bacteria; phylum Desulfobacterota; class Dissulfuribacteria; order Dissulfuribacterales; family UBA3076; genus UBA3076. Next base: position 460 of record JAGGRV010000008.1, read on the forward strand.
CTGAGTTATGCATGGAATACGGTCTTCCTCCGTTTATTCATAGTGTCCAGGGAGTTCATTTCCTGCGCAGAGTTGAGCGAAAGGGTAGGGGATGCAATCTCAGTCTCCAGGTATTTGATGGAATATTGTGCCACGATGGGGAGATACACTGCCCTTCAATCAGCCCTCATAGAGGGAAGACTTTTAAGACTCTCGATGAGGAGATAAAGGCAAAGCTCTCTTTTCCTCAGACAGACCTCCGGCCCATGACCCTTGAAGGATGTGTGGTCAGGATGGCCGACGTAATCAGCTATGTGGGAAGGGATATTGAGGACGCTATCAGGCTTTGTTTGGTGAGGAGGGACCAGATCCCTGGTCATTGCCGAAAGATATTGGGGGATACAAACGGGACTATTGTTTATCGCCTGGTTGAGGATCTTATTAAATCCAGCCTGTATAGAGATGAGATAGCCTTCAGTCATGAGGTGGTAAATGCCCTGGCGGAGCTAAAGGCCTTCAATATGGAGTTTATCTACATGAATCCCCGGATTAAAACCGAGTCATCCAAGATCAAGGATCTTTACAGGATTCTGTTTGAACGCTTTCTGGATGATCTGCAAAAGGACAGGAATGAGTCGGTGATTTTTAGGGATTATCTTAATGGGATGGATGACAGTTACACTCAGGAACAGTCTTATGAGACCATTGTGAGGGACTTTATCTCAGGCATGACCGATGCATATTTTCTCAGGATGGGAAAAACAGTCCTGATCCCACAGCCTCTACCTGCCAGATTTTCTTCCGCAGGTACTGTGCTTGGGTAACCGTTCACACTCCCTGGCAGCCGATAGGCTTTTGCAGGGTTTCAACCGC
>JAGGRV010000204.1 GCA_021159445.1 Deltaproteobacteria bacterium
CGGCCCTGATGCCTTTATCGGGACAGATTTCATACTGAGCCGTCTTACCGGGATATTGGATAATTTAATAGTATATCCTGATCGGATGGAGCATAATCTGAATATGCTCAAGGGGCTTATCTTCTCACAACAGGTATTGCTTATACTTACACAGAAAGGTGTCAGCAGGGAAGAATCCTATGGAATTGTCCAAAAACAGGCCATGGAGGTATGGAAAGGAAATGGCACTTTTAAGGAAAGACTCCTGGCAGATCAAGACCTGGCCAAATATCTGGCTCCGGAAGAAATCGAGGCCATATTCGACATAAATTACCATCTTAAACATGTGAAAACCATATTTGAGCGGGTCTTTGGAGTTGAGCAATGAGTCAGAAAGACTGGGAAAGACTCAGACAGATGATATTTGAGCTCTCATACAGAGAGGGGACCTTCAGGTTGACCTCCGGGAAGGAGAGCGACTTCTACATAGACTGCAAGCAGACCACGCTTTCTGCAGAGGGGGCCTATCTCTGCGGCAAGCTTCTGTACAATCGCATTTTGCAGTCCGGCATAAGTATTTCAGGGGTCGGTGGAATGACCCTGGGGGCTGATCCGCTGGTTACAGCAGTCTCTGTAGTAAGCTTTATTGAAGGAAAACCCATACCCGCCTTTATCATCAGAAAAGAAGCAAAAGGACATGGTACAGGGTCCTGGATAGAAGGAAAATCCAATATTCCTCTTGGGAGCAAAGTGGCACTGGTCGAAGACGTGGTTACCACTGGTGGGACCCTTATCAAGGCAATTGAGAGGACCGAGGAGGAAGGTTACAAAGTAGCCCAGGTACTTACTGTTGTTGATCGGGAAGAAGGTGGGGAAAAGGCCTTGAGCAATGCCGGTTACGAACTTTCATCGCTGTTTACGCGTGGAGATATTATGGCATTGGTTGAAAAATCAGTGGGTTGCGGTAAAACGGACGTTGTAATCCCGTGAACGGTTACAAAAATAAAAGGGAAATTTTTAAAATGATAAAAGACAAAGTACAAGAATCACTGGACAAAGTACGTCCTATGTTGCAGCAGGACGGCGGGGATGTAGAATTGGTGGAAGTAGATGAAGATACCGGGATAGTCAAGGTCACTCTCACCGGTGCCTGTCACGGCTGCCCCATGAGCCAGATAACCCTTAAGTCAGGAATCGAGAGATTTCTTCAGAGTGAAATCCCCGAGGTAACCTCTGTAGTGGAGGCATGAATGAATTTTAATACGTGGGTTCAAAGGTTCAGGGTTCAGAGGTTTGGGGTTTAAGAAAAAAATGAACATCGAACATCGAAC
>JAGGRV010000526.1 GCA_021159445.1 Deltaproteobacteria bacterium
AATAGGCTACATATTCTTTGCACGGGCGGTTAACTCAGTGGTTAGAGTGCCATCCTCACACGGTGGAAGTCACTGGTTCAAATCCAGTACCGCCTACCAATAAAATTAGAGAGTTACGATGCTTTATCGTAACTCTTTTTTGTTTCTGTTACCATTTGCGGGACTATTCAAAAACCCATCACGAAAACACGAAAGTACGAAAACACGAAACAAGACACATGGCTGTATGAGCAGGGGTTGATTTCCGTCAAAGAACAGTGGGTGAAGATTCACTACCCGGATACGTCCCGATAATCTTGATGAAACGCCCTGTGCGGACCCGCACGCAGGGTGTTGTGGATAATCTTGATGAAACGCCCTGTGCTGACCCGCACGCAGTGTGAGGGCTGGGGGAGAAAAATTCCAGGCTACCCGATTGGAACAGCCGGGCGTGGATTGAAATTATGAACTTGAATAACCTCTCACGCAACAGCCAGTTTACAACCAAGAGCTTTGGTAACTTTGCTGATGGTGGAGAACTGAGGGTTGCCTTCATCGGATAGGGACTTGTACAGGCTGGCTCTGGTAACTCCTGCCTTTTTAGCAACCTCGGTCATCCCCATGGCTCTAGCAGCTGTATTCAGGGCGTGAATAAACTCCTCCGGCGTTCCTTCTGCGGCATCTTGAAGGAATGTCTTGATATCTTCCTGGGTTTCCAGATATTCAGCCACATCAAAAGGTTTTGTTTTAAGGGCCATAGTTTATAAATCTCCAATTGTTGCAAAAGTTCTCATGCTTCAGTGCTGTCCATCAGTGTGCCAGCTTGACCGTTACCAGACGATTCAGGCTCACGCCGGCTTCGGCCGCTTCTACGGTGAGGTCGCGGTGAACGTCCGGGGGAACTCTTACCATGAACTTGCCGCTGAACTTCCGGCTGGCGAGTGGTTCCGGAATCGGTTCCCGTGACTGCTTCATATCGGCAACAACGTCGGCAACGACTCCACGGATCCCGCGAAGCGCAGCTTCGGGAGAAGAGGACAACCAACTCAGGCTCGGGAATTCAGCACAGAGGCCGACGTACTCCTGATCATCCTCTGACCAGGTCACCCGGTATGTATAGTGATCATTTCGAATGGCTTTCATATTCCAACCTCTCGATCGCTCTCAGGACTTGCCTGACCTGATACGCCTTGGCTTTGCCCTTGGCATTCTGAATGTTGACCCTCGGGTCGCCATTTCCCAGGGGCACCGATTTTTAAAGCAGCCCGGGAATTCCATTCCGGCTTCAGTTGCCTTTATATTTTCAAGCTCAGCCTACCATAACCTTTGT
>JAGGRV010000505.1 GCA_021159445.1 Deltaproteobacteria bacterium
TGGGTGTAGTAATCCTCGTCATCACGATGGTTCCAATGATCGGCAGCCCCGTCCAGACTGAGAGGTGGTTCTGAAAACTCTGGCTGCTGTTTCCACTCACTATAGCTATTCGGCTCGTAACCGAGAGTGCTACCATAGTTTCCGTCAACCCGCATAGCTCCATCTCTGTGGTAGCTATGAAACGGGCAGCGTGAAGCGTTAACTGGAATCAGGTGGTGGTTCACGCCCAGCCGATAACGCTGGGCATCCCCGTAAGAAAACAATCGTCCCTGCAGCATCTTGTCTGGAGAAAATCCTATGCCGGGTACTACATTGGCCGGGTTAAAAGCCGATTGCTCCACCTCAGCAAAGTAGTTCTCGGGATTGCGGTTCAGTTCCATGATACCGACCTCGATTAGCGGATAGTCTTTGTGAAACCATACCTTGGTAAGGTCAAAGGGGTTGTACGGGCAGGTGGAAGCATTCTTTTCCGGCATCACCTGGATGAAGAGCTTCCACTTAGGGAAGTCCTTTCTTTCGATGCTTTCGTAGAGATCACACTGGTGACTCTCACGATTTTTACTAATGATGGCCTCAGCTTCGGCATCGGTCAGGTTCTTGATTTCCTGCTGTGTCTTGAAGTGGAACTTAACCCAATAACGTTCGTTTTTGGCATTAATCAGGCTAAAAGTATGACTGCCGAAACCGTGCATGTTTCGATAGGTGGCAGGAATGCCGCGATCGCTCATGACGATAGTGATCTGGTGCAACGCCTCCGGCAGTGATGTCCAGAAATCCCAGTTGTTCTTGGCACTGCGCATATTGGTGCGTGGATCGCGTTTTACGGCGTGGTTAAGGTCGGGAAATTTCAGAGGATCACGCAAAAAAAATACCGGCGTGTTGTTGCCCACCAGATCCCAGTTGCCCTCATCGGTATAGAATTTCACGGCAAAACCGCGAATATCGCGCTCCGCATCTGCCGCACCCCTTTCCCCCGCCACTGTGGAGAAGCGGACAAAAAGATCTGTCTTTTTGTCGATTTTGGAAAAAATCTTAGCTTTGGTGTAACTGGTGATGTCCCGGGTGACAGTGAAAGTGCCGTACGCCCCAGAACCCTTGGCATGCATTCTTCGCTCGGGTATGACCTCCCTGTCGAAGTGGGCGAGTTTTTCCAGGAACCAGGCATCCTGCAGTAGCATAGGACCACGATGCCCGGCAGTCATAACATTTTGGTTGTCGGGGACTGGCGCTCCAGCGTTTGTAGTCAACTTCTTGTCTTCGTCTTTCATGCTCTTTCTCCTTTCATGGTTTGATTTGTCTCAGCTAACG
>JAGGRV010000150.1 GCA_021159445.1 Deltaproteobacteria bacterium
TAACTCCAATATGGTGCCTGAACTGGTTTTGTCCGGCGTAGCGCCTGAAAAAATAATCTAAATCCGCTTGTCCACTTTCGAACTCTTTTCGGTTGTCACTCTTCTGCAACGGTCTTATCTGATATTCCATCCATCAATTCCTGCATTGCTTCTGTGGGATAAGGAGGATTATTAACAAATTCAATGATTTTCTCAAAGGAGTTCTGGGATAACACCAACCGCGGGGGAAGAAATGCCTCTTCTGGCAATTCTTCAAGGGCTCGAAAGTGGTATAAAAGGGCCTGTTCTAAGACAAATGCCTTACGCAATCCTCGCGCATGAGAAAGACGATCCAATTTCGACTTCGTCCCTTCACTTACATGTGCCGATATTTGAGGTAGTTTCTGTCTTGCCTGTTTCATTTTCCTATCTTATTCCTCTACAATTTATATAACCAAATATTTTTCTACAGAAATGTAGATCATGTTTTAAAATAAGATATAATCCCATATATGTCAAAAAATTTCGACCTATACGGTTATACGTCGGATTGCGCAACACACGAAAAAGAAAAGAATTATCACGAAAGCACGAAATACCGAAAACACGAAGGGGAAGTCTCTGGATGGACTAATGAAATGCCAAAAGATGAACATCGAACGTTGAATGGGAAAAGATGAAGAAACAGACTTATGACCTGGAAGAAAGGCTGCTCGCGTATACAGAAATAGCCGTTGAATGTTCGGCACTGGATATTCGTTTTTCATTCGATGTTGGACGTTCGATGTTCGATGTTGGACGTTCATCTTTTTTATGTCTTATTTCATGTTTTCGTACCTTCGTGTTTTCGTGATTGATTTTGAGTAGTTTCTTAACTGCACAGCTCTCATTTTTTTGTTAGGCCTTCGATTTATTTGCTTACTTGCCAGAGGCATATATGTCATCCATTAAACGCACAACTACAAAAAGAAGGTTATTTGTTATTTGCACTCCTTTCTGCCGAGATTGCTTAAAAGATGCATAGTTTTTAACTTGCTCATCCAAATATTGTAGGAGTTCCATTTGCACACCAGCCTCTATGCTCCTTTCTACAAGTCGATCACTCAAGCGATTTCTAAACTTTACGTTCATTGGTTTATCTTTGGTTAACGACTTAAGCTCTGCGTCAAGAAGTCTAGTCTTGTTAATAAGCCATTGTTCATCCCTCTCTTTTACAGATGGATTACCAAATGCCTTTTTGTAAACAAATATAATATCAAGGCTATCTTTCGCTATACCATCCGATAACGGCCCAAAGATCGCTTGATACAGATGTGGTTGATTC
>JAGGRV010000629.1 GCA_021159445.1 Deltaproteobacteria bacterium
CGCGGTTGAAACCCTGCAAAAGCCTATCGGCTGCCAGGGAGTGTGAACGGTTACCATGGAAGGGTTTTAAAAGCGATTTTCTATCAATCAGTTTTTATTTTTATATAATAGACATTTGGCATAAGAATTATCACGTACAACTATGGAAGGGAGTCGTTTTGATTTAAACCCAATAGCTTTACACCCATGAGGAAAATCTTTATCCCAAGTGACATAGTAATGTTCACATTTATGGCAATCTATGATTTTATTGGAATTTTTGCTCAATGGTCTTTTTGCACATTTTTTATGTTTTTCCATCACACGTTCCCCACCCCTTTACTTAGCTTAAGACTATTTTCTGATTCATGCTAACCCACTAACATATCGTTGTTTTGATGAATTTTGGCAGGGTTGTTGTCAACGTAGCCATTCTTGATGATCGCTCGATCTTTCTGGTTGTGCTTGCCTTTTTTCTTTTTCTCCCCCTGAAGTTTTTTCAAATTAGACTTGCGTTTTTTTGTTCCTGAAGAAACCTGAACGGATCGAAGCCCTTGGAGCGGTATTGTTAAGGAGGATTTGGGGGAGTTAGTTTAACAGTTTAACATCATTCTCTTTTGCAAATTTTTCACCTCGCTTGATGGCTTGCGAGACTGAAGGCCTGGATATACCGAAATACCGGGCCAATTCCTTCCAAAACACCTTCCCAACCACCTGCGCTTCGTCTCAGACCACCACCGGTCAAATCTTCACGTCTCCCCATATTGAAACCATCTTCAATGAACTCCCGGTACCGCCTCACAGCTTCCCGCTTCTTTAAACCAAACGTAGAAAATATTTCATCCCGGTCCTGCCAGGTCCTTCGCCTGCAACCAACCAAAACACTGTGCCCGGACCACCGGTACCGGTCAAGCTTGCCAAGACACACACTTTCCGTATCAGATCCCCAAGGGGTCTATTACTTGTGCGGATTAGCAGATGGACATGTTGGACATCAGCACTTGACAACAGAACCCCTGATGAGATTTACTATCACTTACCTCATCTCTACGCTGAGGCTGCCTGATGTTTTTTTTACTTCTCTTTTATCTTCTGGCTTTTAGCTTACAGCACCCATCAGGCTGTCCAACCCTTGGGGTCCACCGCCGATAACAACTTGCCAAATCAACGTGAATTAAACTATTAAACTAACTCCTCAAATTCACCTGTGCAGACCCGCATGCTAGGGAACGTACAATAAATAACTTGAACAAATTAATATCTTTTTTGCCGTCTTCTTCGTTGCTCGTCGATCACATAACCCGTTATGCTCGC
>JAGGRV010000091.1 GCA_021159445.1 Deltaproteobacteria bacterium
TCAGCTACACTTTTGGCACTCTGGCTGATAAACGCATAGATGACACTAAGGTTGCCCTGAAGGAAGGGGAAAAGCAGGCCGGTAAAAAGCTTTCCGACCTCCTTAAATGGGCGGCTGAGAGAGTGGAGGCCAAAGGAGAAGAGTAAGGACGCCTGAAACCCGTCCCTACAATTAATGAAAATGTATCCGGCAATATCCCGTAGGGGCAGGCCCCCGTGCCTGCCCTGACAATATGCAACCACAGGGAAAAGGGCAACCACAGGGGGTTTTGCCCCTACGTTATTTGAAAACGAATTGCATCACATACGGGAATACATCGTCAACAACCCGGCCAAATGGGAATTGGACAGGGGCGAATACAAGATTCGCCCCTACATAAGGCAAATATGCCGTCATTATAACCCACAAACAACTTTTTTAGACATCACATAACAGGGAACCATCCCGAGATGACAATACGGCATTGACAAAACTCCAATCTTGAGCCAGTTGCTGCTGAACAGAGACAGCTCTGGACAGGCAAGGACGGGAGAAGGGATCAGATGTGAAAAACATCCCACGAAGGAGAGAGACAGTGCGACGTTCCAACTTCTACTATTTTCCCCTTGCATTACCCTTTATTCTTATTTTTCTCTTTCTCTTCGTCTTCGTGTTCACTTTGCTCCAGATTGGGGTCCTTGAATATGCCTACGAGAAGGTAGGGATCAGCCCGCAGTATGTTTTCAGCTTACTGTTTCTGTCTCTTGTGGGGAGTGGCGTCAATATCCCTGTGGCAAAACTACCTTCGAAAGATGTGCTTTTAGACCAAGAAATCACTTTTTTCGGCATACGGTACATTGTTCCTTCGGTTCAAAAGTGGACACGAACGGTCGTTGCCATCAACGTTGGCGGAGCTGTCATCCCAACCCTTCTCTCACTCTACCTCTTGGTGAAAAACGGGTTATATGTCCAAGGCCTTGTGGGCGTGGCTATCGTGACGATTATCGTCCACTGGATGGCCCGGCCTGTCAAAGGAGTGGGGATTGCCGTGCCGACTTTCATCCCTCCAGTGGCGGCCGCTTGCGTGGGCATTTTGCTTTCACAGGAGTCAGCCCCTTCCCTGGCTTATATTGCAGGGACCATGGGAACCTTAATCGGTGCGGATCTCCTGAATCTTGGCAAGATCCAAGGACTCGGCGCCCCTGTCGTCTCCATCGGAGGGGCCGGGACCTTTGACGGGATCTTCTTGACAGGGATCCTGGCTGTTTTGCTGGCTTAAGGGCAGGGACGGTCATTCCTGTGCTTCCAGCC
>JAGGRV010000568.1 GCA_021159445.1 Deltaproteobacteria bacterium
CTTTGAAACCTGAAAAAGGCTGTTGGCTGTCAGGGGGGAAAGTGAATAATTACGGTATAAACCAACCTGTCAAAGCCTGGCAACCGCCAGGCTTTTTTTTATGTGTTAGAAGCGTCGCCGTTCACGGCTTGAAACTTGAAATTGGAAAGTAGAAATTTGGGAGAGATGCAACGAGTCTACGAGTTGGACATTTACAAACCGGCAGAAGGGTATGAAGGCCAAATTTCCAATTTCTATTTTCCAATTTCAGCGTTTCGTGAACGCTTACTGTTGAGCTAATGGAAGGAAAAGACTTCAGGCGTCTTCTCTAAATGAGTACCCCAGGCCCCTCACTGTTTCAATGTAAGAGGAGGCTGTGCCAAGTTTCTTTCTCAAGCGTCTAATATGGGTATCAATGGTCCTGTCATAGCCATCAAATGAATAACCCCACACATTTTCCAGTAGGATTTCGCGGGTCCTCACCATGCCGGCATGGGACATTAATTCATGAAGAAGGCGGAATTCCGTTAAGGTGAGTTTTACCAGGATCTGCTTTACATAAACCACGTGTTTTTGGGAATCCAGCTCAACTGGTCCAATCCGTAATATTGTATCGGCCGGTGCGGTTTCATCCGGATACACCCTGGATAGCACGGCCTTAACCCTCAAAACCAGTTCCCTGGGGCTAAAGGGTTTTACTATATAGTCATCGGCCCCCAGCTCCAGCCCGAGTATCCTGTCAGTTTCGGTTCCCTTTGCTGTCACCATTATTACAGGAATGTTAAAGAGGCTCTTATCTCTCTTGAGCTGTTTACACAGCTCCAGGCCATCCAAATCCGGCAGCATGAGATCCAGCAAAATCAGCTCGGGCTTATACTGTCTGGCCTGGGAAATCATGTGATGCCCGGATGATAGAGTAAGGCTGTCAAACCTCGCCTGTCCAAGATTAAAGGAGATCAACTCCGCGATATCTTCTTCATCTTCTATTATAAGAATGCGTTTTTTTGTCAAGGCTCTTTGAGTAATTTTTTGGAAGTAAACTGCCTAATAAAAAAATCTGGTAGAACACTCGTATCAAGTCAATTTTAAAAGACTGTTAGCATATGATTAGTTTCTTGTTAGACTATTATTTTTTGCCTGTCTTGGGCCATCTGTTGGCGTGGTTTGACTTTAAAAGGAAAAGTCTTTGCGGTATCAGGCGTAATCGAAATCTGCTGCCGGTCCCGGGAACCACAATTATTTAGAAGACTGCTAAGGAACGTACAATAAATAACTTGAACAAATTAATGTCTTTTTTGCCGTCTTCTTCG
>JAGGRV010000311.1 GCA_021159445.1 Deltaproteobacteria bacterium
ATGAGCTTCCCCCCGTTAAGTGGACAAGTTAACAAGCAATTGTTATCACCTGTTCTTTATGGTATTGATAGTTCCGTTCAAAGTCAATGGGACTGACGGAACCAATACTTGAATGGCGACGCCAGCCGTTGTAAAAGATCTCGATATATTCAAAGATTCTCTGTTTTGCCTCCTTCTTCGTCGTGAATCGTTCATGATGGATCAACTCCCGTTTCAGAGTTCCGAAGAATGATTCCATCGGAGCATTGTCCCAAGGATCAGCCTTGCGGCTCATGCTACCGATCATGCCGTTGGACGACAATAGCTTCTGGTAATCTCCCGAGGCGTATTGCACACCTCGATCACTGTGGTGAATCAGACCACGCTCCGGTCGTCTCCGGTGTATCGCCTGACGCAAGGCCGTCTCAGTCAAAACACTGTCTATGTGGCGGCTCAAGGCATGGCCGACAATTCGACGTGAGTGCAAATCCAGAACTGCCGCCAGATATAGCCAACCCTCAGCAGTCCATACGTACGTAATATCGGACAGCCAAATCTGGTTGGGACGAGGGGCCGTAAACTCTCGGTTGACCACATTAGGCGACACTGGATAATCATGCCGGGAGTCTGTTGTGACTCTAAACTTCTTGACCGTCTTCGGCCGAATTCCTTCGCATCGCATCAGTCGAGCTACCCGCTTCACATTGCAGCGAATCCCTCGGCCATGAAGCTCGTTGGTTATCCGGGGAGAACCGTAGGTTCGATCGCTCTGCTGATGAACCGCCTTGATATGAACCAGAAGACGACGATTCTCAACACTACGCCGACTCTCCGGACGATTCCGCCAGGCATAGTACCCGCTTCGCGATACATGAAGGACACGACACATCAAAAACACCCGAAACTCGCGCTGATGATCCCGAACAAAGACGTACCTCACTTCGGGCGGCGACTGAAGACGGCCAGTGCTTTTTTTAATATATCACGCTCTTCGGTTGTGTCAACCAATTCACGACGCAGACGACGCAACTCCTCTTGATCCGCAGGAACGTGACCCGTTCCGGGAAAAGCTGACTCTCCTGATTCGGCCAACTTCTTACGCCAGCGCCAAAGATTAGTCTCGCTGATTCCCAAATCACGAGCCACTGAGGCAATAGTGCGACCTGGTTCCTGACTAAGTCGAACAGCCTCACGTTTAAACTCTGCGTCGAACTGACGACGACTTTGATCTCTTGACATTCGGACACCTCCTGAAACCAATATAACATGGCTTCTTCATGTGTCCACTAATTCGGGGGAGCTTCA
>JAGGRV010000322.1 GCA_021159445.1 Deltaproteobacteria bacterium
CGCGGTTGAAACCCTGCAAAAGCCTATCGGCTGCCAGGGAGTGTGAACGGTTACCATGGCATCATTATATGTAACTGTTATTATGAGTCATATTTAATGTACAATTTGGAGAACTGAGGTGTTTTGGAAAAAACTCCAGAATTTGAGTCTGGAAGCCCAGCTCTGAAACACGTATTGCCAGTTTCAAGTCTATCAAGGATTTCTGATAAGACAGAACAATATTTTATCGCAAAAAAGTAGTAGACAATGATGTAATTTTTTGATAGTATAGCGCTGGATTGTTGCAAACTTATTTGTAAGGAGGCGCACGCTATGCCTAAAAAAAAGAGGGGATCAATATTACAATCTGGTCGTGAAATCAGCAGACAGGAACTTGATGAAATACAAGAAACGGTAGGGGTATTCCCACGGCTGAGCCGTACGGAACTGGCTGCAACCATATGCGAACATCTGGGATGGATGACGGCCTCTGGTGGTTACAAGATAGATGCCTGTATGAAATTACTGGAGAAATTAGAATCAAAGGGATTCGTAGAGCTCCCAGAAAAGCAACAGAGAACAAAAAGGCAGCAAAGCGGAAAGAATGTTGCGCTGACGTCCAAGACTGAGGCCCAAGCTGATATTGTATGTAATTTAGGCGAGTTAGGCTTAGTAAATGTGGAGGTTGTTAAAAGCAAGGAATCGACTGGATTGTGGAATGAATACGTATCGCGTTACCACTATCTGGGATACAAGAAGCCGTTCGGTTACGTTTTGCGATATTTTATTGTATCTGAACAAGGTTTCTTGGGATGCCTGATGTTTGCAGGGGCCGCCAAGGCCTTGGCAGTCCGAGACCGGTGGATAGGCTGGACGCAGATACAGCGCCTAAGGAATCTGGCTTGGGTCATCAATAACAGTCGTTTCCTGATTTTTCCATGGGTTCAGGTTAAGAATCTTGCAAGCCACATTTTAGGGAGAGTTGCCCGGCGTGTAAGGGAGGACTGGCAGGAGCGCTGGGGCTACAGTCCTGTTTTGGCAGAGACATTTGTTGATCCTCAATATTACGAGGGTATCTGTTACAAAGCAGCCAACTGGGAATACCTGGGAATGACAACTGGTAAAGGTCTTGTCCGTAAAGGAAGGACTTACACTACGACTTCAAAGAAGATTTTTGTTAAGCCTTTGGTAAAGAATTGGCAATCTCTCCTCTGTTCAGAACAACTTGAGGGGAGGGTGGATGAATGAACTGTAAGCGTTTACAGGGTGCTGCAGATGCGAGGCGTACGGGTACACAGACGTACT
>JAGGRV010000361.1 GCA_021159445.1 Deltaproteobacteria bacterium
CCAACCGAATGGAGGCCTTGCTGTGGTGGCGTGGTCATCCGGAGCTGTTTAACCGGCTGTTGTTCGCCACAGACTTTCCTGTGCCCCTGTGTGCACTGCCCTGGTTCTTGTTTTTGCCTAGTGTCGGCTATATCCGTGCAGGGGAGCATAACCCCTTTGACCGGATGGCAGTGCTACTGGAAGGATTGGGAGTTTATCCTCCCCATGATGGCTTTGAATCACTGCTTCAACACTCCCTCTGAGCCCACTCAATCCCTTCCTAATGTTTAAAAACTGTATCTCAAATTGGCCCAGACGGGAATCTTTGGGGCCATTGAAGGTCATATATCCTGGGGCAATTTACCAGTTGTCGCAGATTTTATACTCTGTGAAGATTTCACAAGCTGATCCCTCATTCCTGGTAAAATATATACTTTGAAATCCAGCCATCAAATCATCGCGAATATTTTCCGAGGCTGGAAAGGGAAAACTGTTGACGTGGTAACATTTTATGTGTACATCAATAACATATATAATTTTTAATAGGTGGAGAAACCATGCAAAGAGTAAATGTACGTGAAGCCAGACAACAGATCAGCCGTCTGCTGGATGCGGTGGCGGCTGGAGAAGAAATCATTATCATGCGCTACGGCAAACCGGCAGCCCGCTTGCTCCCGACTTCAGAGATTGAAACAGGAAAGATGCGTTTTCCTGACCGCAGCACTTTGAGGGCTATGGTTCCTCCGGCAAAACTGCCGGCAGCAAAATTAATACGGGAAATGCGTGATGAACGAGGATAGAGGCGGCTACTATCTGGATACCAGCGCACTTCTGCCTTATTATAGAGAGGAGAAAACAAGCTTGGCGATACAGAATTTCCTGTCGTCCCTCAGGATTCCTGTTGGCATCAGCGACCTTACCGGATTGGAGTTTGCTTCTGCCCTTTCCCGTTGGGTCCGCATGAAAGAAATCACTGATGCGCAAGCCAGTCTTGTGGAAAACGCCTTTGCAGAGGATACCCGTTCAGGTTTGTTCAGGCGGCTTTCCATTACTACGAAACACTATCGACAGGCGCAAAAGTGGATTTCTTCCAGAAAAACAGCTCTTCGCACCCTCGATGCCTTGCACTTGGCATGTTGCTTCGGGGCCGGAATAGAAATAGTAACTTGTGATGAAGTGCTGGCAAGTTCGGCGGATGTCCTGGGTATGCCCTGCCGCTTTGTCGCTGACGGCGAAATAAAATGAGCTAAGGAACGTACAATAAATAACTTGAACAAATTAATGTCTTTTTTGCCGTCTTCT
>JAGGRV010000163.1 GCA_021159445.1 Deltaproteobacteria bacterium
ATTTGGACGCTGATGAGGATATTCGCTCAAAAATGCTTTACGTCGGGAATTGCTGAAGAATCATCCAGAACTTAATGAAAAATGGATTCAAGCAAAAATAGCAGAAGACCCCTCAATAATTGGACTTGGAGAGCTGAGCCTAAAAGACACTGAGCGTCCGCAACCGAGTGGCGGGAGGCTTGATCTGTTATTGCATGATCCAGAAAGTAATAGGCGCTATGAAGTTGAGTTACAGTTAGGTAAGTCTGACGAGTCCCATATTATTCGTACTATCGAATATTGGGACTACCAGCGAAAGAAATTTCCGCAATATGAACACTGTGCTGTGCTTATAGCAGAAGACATAACCAGTAGATTTCTGAATATAATATCATTGTTTAATGGGATTATTCCCTTCGTTGCTATCCAAATGAAGGCGCTTCGTGTTCATGATGGTCTTTCTCTTTTTTTTACCACAGTTATTGATGAGCTCCATTTAGGCACTGATGAGGATGATGAGCAAGAGATAGTGGATAGAAAATACTGGGAATCAAGAGGGACGAAAGAATCAGTAAAATTGGTTGATAATATCTTTGGCATCATAGAAACCGTTGCTCAAGGCTATTCGCTCAAATACAACAAACATTATATCGGCTTGAGCAAAGGCGGTATTTCACAAAATTTCGTGTCGTTTGTTCCAAGAAAAAAGGTAATGCTTTTAAGCGTAAAGCATGAGCAGACAGAAGAAATAGAACAACTGATATCTGAATCAGATTTTGATGTCCTTGCTTATGATAGGCAGTGGAAACAATACAGGCTCCGTCTTACGAAGAAAGATATTGAAAACAGCAAAGATGCACTTGTGAAACTGATTGGCTTAGCTTATGCCGCATACATGTCTTAGAAAAAATGCTAACAAGGCTAATTCAGCCGACGCAAAAAGCCGTTCGGCTGATTAGCGGGACGTTGGCTGGCGATCAACTTAAACATGGAGGTCACAGTGGCAAAGAAGAATAAAAAATCAAAATCGTTGTACCAAATAAAAGTTACCTTGGTTGGAAGCAAGCCTCCAATATGGAGAAGATTGATAGTCAAAGACAATATCAGATTAGATCAATTACATTCCGTCTTGCAGGTAGCAATGGGTTGGTCTGATTACCATTTACATCAATATAGAGTTGGAAGGTCTTATATTGGAATTCCGGACCCGGATTTTGATATGGATGTAACTGATGAGCGTAAGATTGATTACACTGCAAAAAGTCTGAGTTAACCAGGATCAATATAGTTGACAAATAAG
>JAGGRV010000570.1 GCA_021159445.1 Deltaproteobacteria bacterium
TAAGGAGACCATGAACCATGCCTCTTCAATTGGAATTCAGCGACGAAATACAGGATGCTTTACGTATCCCTCCAGATGAGCAGGAAGGCCGGCTTCGAAGGGAACTCGCACGGCTTTATGAAAAAGGGTTGCTTTCGCTTGGAAAAGCTCGTCAGTTGGCGGGAATGGAAAAATGGAATTTCCTTTTATTATTAGCGCAGGAAGGCATATCCAGACAGTACGATAAAAAGGAACTGGTTCGCGATCTGTCCATATTGAATCACCTCCCATGAAAGTTGTCTTCAATTCCTCTATTTTAATCGGATTGAGCGCTATCGGTCGCCTGGAACTTTTGCTATTTGGCTGTTGAGGAAACAGGGTATCCGGCAGCCGATGTCCCCCATTACATCCCATTACCATGATTCGCCAAAAAGAAGGGGACTTCCAAAAAAGACTTGACAAATTTACATAGTAGACGTTTCCATGATTTCACATCTCACATTTTTAGGAAGGACAAGAAAACTATGGAATTCAACTTCTTCTATAAAAAGAAAAAAGACTGGTTTATCGGGCATATCCAAGAATACCCTGATTATGAAAGTCAAGGTAGAACTTTGGATGAATTGAGAGAAAATCTGATAGAAATCTATAATGATATCAATGAAGGCTTAGTACCTGACGCTGGACCTTTTCATTTAATGGAAGTCGCAATTTGAAAAGAAAAAAATTGCTGCGAACAGGGAAAAGCCAACCTATAGCGAGGCATACCGAAATTGAAGATGGGCTCGCCAGAAGAATAATTAAAAGACTATCTTAGAATGGTCTTCATTGGAAGGTATGAAGTGGCTCCGGAACAATAAGTTTACAAGTTGCCAACGTCCCCCATTACGAACTGAGGAGGTGATAAAATATGCCAAAGGTTGCTACAGATATACCAGATGATTTGTATAGAAAGATAGAAGAAGAAGTAAATCTTGGCATATTCCCTAATGTCGCGGAGGCTATAAATGCAGCCCTTAGAAAGGCATATGCCATAAAAAGCAGGACATATCTGAGATGGCTTATAAAGAAGGAAGGTATCACTGAGGCTTCTATGTTAAAAGAACTCGAGAATGTCCGAAGATGAGATATAGGATATTTCTGGACACTAACATCCTTATCTCTGGTATCTTTTTTGAGGGTAATGAGTCCAAGATATTAGATATTGTAGAGCTGGATCTAATAACTAGCGAGGATGTGGTTGATGAACTCAAGAAGATTACTAAAAAGAAGCTTAAATACCTTGGTGGACGTAC
>JAGGRV010000060.1 GCA_021159445.1 Deltaproteobacteria bacterium
GCGCGGCGCTGATCGAGATGGGCATAACGCCCCATCTACTTTTCCTGGACGAGTCCAACTGGTTCACATACATCGAAAAGGGAGAGGAACTTCCCAAAAAGGGAAAAAGCAAGCAGTTCAGGTACGATAAGAACCTGATCTCCGTAGGGCTCGCAGTATCCGAAGATAATGTGCCGTTTATGCACGAAACGTATGAAGGAAACACGCACGACTCAAAGATATTTCCAAGACTGCTGGACACGCTCACAGAACGGTTGAGTAACCTGAAAGTAACCACTAAAAACCTGGTACTGGTCTTTGACAAAGGAAATAACTCCGAAGTGAATATCGGGGACGTATTGCCCAAAATGCACATTGTAGCATCGGCAAAGCACGAGCAGGCAAGGGATTTGCTGAAAATACCGCTTGATAAGTACAAATACCTGTACACAAACCCCAAAGGTCACAAGATATATGGTTACAGGACAAAATACACGTTCTTTGGGAAGGAATTTACCACAGTCGTTGCGTATAGCGATGCATCACACAAAAAACAGCAGGGAAGTTATGAGAAGCGAAAGTCAAAGATGCTGGAGAAATTTGCGGATCTGAAAAGAAGGCTTGATAGCAACAGAGGTAAGGAGCGGGATAAAAGTAGCGTGGAGAGAGAAGTAAGCGGGATCATCCATAAGGATTTCAAAGCGATAATCGGATATAAGATTGGCGAGGTACCTAAGGGTAAGAAAAAGCCTGCTATTGAGTATTGGATCAAAGATGCAGAGAAAGAACGCTACGAAGCGTTCGGAAAGATGATAGTTTTCACTGACAAGGACAAATGGCACTCCGACAAGATAGTGAAGGTCTATAACCAGAAATCTCTTGTGGAAGACGACTTCAAACTGCTGAGCGATGCATTCCTCGTTCCGATAGGACCTATTAACCACCATAAAGACACTAACATCAGAGTACATACATTTCTTTGCATCACAGGACTGCTTTTTTACAGATACTTAGCCTACCGGTGCAACACATTTCACATAAGTCTGAAACGGCTTGTAGAGGAACTGGAGGGAATACGCATTGCGCTTGCGAAAGATAGTGCAGGTGGGTGTGGACTCGAGTTGGTAGTCGAGGAGATGAATTCAACACAAGCCAGATTATTCTCCCATCTGAATCTCGGGAAATTTATCACAGGGTAGCGAAATCGGTAGCAGGGGGATTAATGTTTTGGTGGGGACTATGCGGATGATAGCTTCGGCTACCGATTTTGTGCACATGTTTGAAAGTCAAG
>JAGGRV010000351.1 GCA_021159445.1 Deltaproteobacteria bacterium
GTCTTCGTCTTTCATGCTCTTTCTCCTTTCATGGTTTGATTTGTCTCAGCTAACGCTGAGCTGAGGGGCCGGGCAAATATGAGAAAAAATTTAAATAAAGGACAAAAAACCTTTAATAAAACACACTTTCAAAATGGCACGGCTTTGCCCGGTCCCTCTCCAGCGTGATGTTGGACGCCTCAAGGTGTTGGTATCAATCTTTTGGGATGAAAGGCTTAAGTGCTTCAATTTTAGCGAGTTCATTCATAAGTGACTTCTCTTTAACGGTCAGCGATTCTTTGTCTTTAAGCTCGAGATAACGATTGAGTTTCCCAAAATTGTCGTACTGAATTAGAGTGTTATTCAAAAACTCGAGTGTTCCAACGGCCGAATTCGTATTTCCATTTTTCATCTGAGTCAAAAGAGTCGCTACCTTTTGGCTAATTACAAGCTTTGGACTTACCTGTTTTACTGGGGAAAGATTAAAAATGGCATAAGACACTTCAGACGGCTTATTACCAGAAGTAATTAAACCATTAGGCTGTAGCTTGTATTTAGAAGGGTCCTGTGATTGCGCGAAGACAACGTAAGTTCCAGACTGAAGCGGTGCTTTGCCTGGCCTCGGAGCACCTGGATAAAGAGCAAGTTTGACCTTTACAACATTTGTGTCTCTTTCCAGCGCAGAAACAAGCTTTTCAACTACGCCAACAGCAACGCTCGCAGCAAAGGCATACGGTACTGCGACGGAAAATACCGCACCTGCTGTAGTTGCCAATGATTGAAAAGCTTTTATTGCGGCTTTACGTTCTCCTGTATCCGTATCAACTTCAACCACATTAAGTTCAAGCCAAAGTCGATCTATCCCATTATAGTCATCCGTTACAAATACATTGTCCGCAAACATGTTGCGTATCGGTTTACCTTTAGGAACTTCCTCTTCATAATAATGTATCCTCTCTACAAATGGCTGTTCCCCAAGAGAAGATTTCGTAAGCACTAAAATGTCATTTCGACCTCGGAAAATTCCGTCAAGATCTTCTGATACAACAACAGTCACCATTGAAACCGTGAAAGGTTGTGCAGCTTGAATTACCTTTGATTCGGACGTCAATTCATAGGGTGAGACTAGTTCTTTTGTCTTTGGCAAAACAAACCAAATAGTATCTTCCATTGTGCTATACCTCCTTTTCGTTTTTTTTTGGCGTCTAATGCCGAGATGAGCGGTCCGACGCATAACGATTGAATTTACCTGCCGCCAACACTGCGGAGCACTGAACCTTGAGAAATC
>JAGGRV010000268.1 GCA_021159445.1 Deltaproteobacteria bacterium
CCCAGCCTCTCTGAACGTCTGGTTCCCGTAATCAACCTCAACCGGACCCAGTTGGTACAGCATGGGCCATTCCATCGGCACCGAATACGAATAGTTCACTGATGTCCTGTTACCTGTGAGATTCCGCTGCCATGTCAGTATCTTGATGCTGCCGGCATCGATCACATCAGCATCCGTGTACACTATGAAGTTCGCAGGGACATACTCCCAGATCGTGATCACGGAGGCGCTGGTGTGCGAGATTATATCGATGTCAACATCGAACCTGTTGCACTTTGTAGGATCGATCATGCTATCTGCATCTCTTATGATATCGAAGTCATACTCAGACCGCACCATGAAATACGTATTAAAGTAACTCATGTTGCAGTCTATGACTGCGGCGCACGTTATGTTATACATGCCCTCGACCGTCGTGTTATGGTATGCCTTATACACCCCATCCCTACCGGCCGGTACGATCGTCCGGTTGACCGTCGAATAATAATGCATACCATCAGGGGCATCGACTGCCATCTCTATGGCGGCATTGCGCACAGGCTTTCCCGCATGATCCAGCACGACGATCGTGATCTCTGCCGCATCTCCTATATGGTAGATGCTTTTCTTTGTATTCACCGAGGTCCCGTTATATACGAGTACAAATGTAGATGTGGGCAGCAGCGATGTTGTCGCAATAACGGTGTTGTTGGCGGCATCGACAGCACTGTCGATCTGCGTCCATGTTCCATTGGAGTAATGCTCTATAACCAGTCTTGTCTCATCCAGACCGTCCAGATCAGCATCTGAATACCGTATACTGATCTCAGTCTCTTCATATATATCGGGGGCATGGACATCCACATACCGTACCGGTATGCCATGCGGATTAACAGGCTCCGGATTGCTTCTGCCACAGTCTTTCAGCAAAATCGGAGCATCAACTGGATTTCCATCGGTTATACTGGTTACCGAGATGTTTTTCATGCCCGGTGCATCGAACCGTGTACATCCCTGATCGGTTATACCAGCAATGCCAACCATGCCGCATGTCAGAACCATGACTACAGATACAGAAAATAAAAGAGTACCTCGAAGATACCATGTAGTTCGTGTACATCTGACCTGAGTAGCAGGAGGCATGGTAGTTACTTAGTATATGTTTAATCAATATTTAACAGCTCGTCAGGTTGGGATTGGTAAATTTTACCAATCCTTTCTTTTTTTTGCTCATGTCCGCCAGAACAATCCTCTTATGCATCGCAGTAATCGCAATCGGTATAT
>JAGGRV010000365.1 GCA_021159445.1 Deltaproteobacteria bacterium
AGCCGGTTTGCAGAAGATATGGTCTGGTATCATCATAATTTTGGTCGGATTTGGCATCTATAGCCTGTATGGATATCTTCGTCTGGAAACGCCGCCGATCGAAGAGGAAACAGATATAGGGCCGGCGCGGCCTACAACTGTTGCTTCCGGCCCGGGGATAAGTCCCGATGAGATATTAGTCGGTTCATCTTTGGCCCTTGGAGGACATGCCAGCTTTTTGGGGACACAGTATCTTCATGGTGCAATGTGCCTGATCCAAAAGATAAACGATGAGGGCGGCATTCATAATCGAGAGATCAAGGTAATTGCCTATGATGATGGATATGACCCTCCGCGGTGTGTGGCCAACACAAACAGATTAATCCACAAAGACAAGGTCTTTTGTCTCTTTTGCTATGTGGGGACACCAACCACCTTGAAGATTATAGATATTGTAGAAGAGAATAAGATCCCCCTTCTGGGTATCTTCAGCGGGGCTGACAAACTGCGCTTTCCCTTCCGGCATTATATCTTCAATGTCCGTTCATCATACTACCAGGAAACCAATGCTGTAGTCCGCTACTTTATAGAAGAAAAGGGGTTACGCCGTATAGCGGTATTTTATCAATATGACGACTATGGTTTTGATGGGCTCAAGGGTACACAAATTGCCTTGCAAAAATATGATCTTTCTCCTGTGACCACAGGGAGTTATATAAGGGGGACCCTGGATATTGAGGACGCCCTTGATAAAATACTGGCCTCTCGAGCCCAGGCAGTCATCATGATAGGTACCTATAGCCCCTGTGCCAAGTTTATAAAGGAAGCCAAGGCCAGGAAATATAATCCTTTATTCTATAACGTTTCCTTTGTGGGGGCAGATAAACTGGTTCAGGAGCTTGGTGATGCCGGCGAGGGTATCTTGATCACGCAAGTTGTCCCCCCGCCTACCGAGCGGATTCTTTTGCCCGCATGCGAGCAATATTCCCGTCAGTTAGCCCGATATTATCCGGATGATAGACCTAACTTTGTAAGTTTTGAGGGCTTTATCAATGCCAGGGTTCTGATTGAGGCCTTGAGGCGGACAGGGCGGGATGTTACGCGGGAAGGCTTTATCAAGGCATTAGAGTCTATCAAAGAACATTATGTAGGAATTGGAACCGCTATTAGTTTCGGTCCCCGTGACCACCAGGGGATAGATGACGTGTACTTTACTGAAGTTAGGAAAGAAAAGATCCAGCTACTTTATAAGTAGAGTCTAAAGTCTGAAGAGTTAAG
>JAGGRV010000321.1 GCA_021159445.1 Deltaproteobacteria bacterium
CATGAAAGAAAAGAATTCCTTTTTGACACGGATTTCACTGATTACACGGATTTTAACGGACGGACACAGACCACAAAGAGAAATATTCTTTTCTCTCGCCCGCTTCCTGCCAGGCTTCTATGTCTTCGAAGCAAGTTATTTTCATGGCCAGTGACTCAACCCAACAAACCCAAATAACTCAACGAACCCAATAACTCAATAAACCCAAATTGCAACTCTACCATATGTCATTCCTTCTCCTTATCTGCTGGTGTGTTCACCAGAGGATAAGGTCTTTTGTCTGTGTTCGTCTGTGTGTGTCGAGCGAGCGTAGCAAGCGGGTGGCTAATTAATTTTCATGCGTGGGAGTGACGAAAAACCCCGTCATGAACGTTTGGGGTTATAGATATCCAAAGAAATCATCTAAGGTCATTTCCAGATCATTTCGTATGATTTTATACAACAAACCCTTTGGAACATCTTGATGCCCATGGTCTGGTATTGTTGTTAGACGGCCATCCGGATGCCTATAGCGAATATGAGAGCCACGTTGACGCACTTTCTCAAACCCCAATTTTTCAACTGACGAAATCAGTTGCCCAAATGAGACAGTTGGAAGGTTGCTCATGGAATCGCCACCTCAATGTCCCTTATACCAATGAACGTTGAAACATCCGTAAAAAAAGGCTCGTCCTCAAGACATGCCTCGATAGCTTCTTTAATATTCTCCATGGCTTCATGGATAGTTTTACCATAGCTGCGACATCCCTTAAACTGCGGACATTCCACCAGGAAAACTCCGTCACTATCTTGTTCAATGATTACTGGGAAATGACTTTGCATTCGTTATCCCCCTAATCCGGTCAAGCCGGAACCAAACAGGTTTGAAGATAAAAAAATTCGACCTTGTATGTGCGGTTACACGTCAGATTGTACAACACACGAAGGCACGAAAACACAAAACAAGACATAGAAATGAACTTAGCGCACTTCGGGCGGACTTAAAATTTTAGCCACAGATTTTCGCAGATATACACAGATAACATTATTGTTAATAAATTTAAAATCTGTGCTCATCTGTGTTTATCCGTGGCCAAAAGTGGAAATTCCTATACTGTGAACTTAGCGCACTTCGGGCGGACTTGGAAAATTTTGGACACAGATTACACAGATTACACAGATTTTTATTTCACAAATGCGGCGGCATTTATGAAATGGAAGTACTGTTTGAACAATATAGACCTAATCCATAGCCATCCGTGTAATCCGTGT
>JAGGRV010000102.1 GCA_021159445.1 Deltaproteobacteria bacterium
TACCTATAAGATTATCTAGAGTGACTTCATGGCCCTCTATTATGGTTTTGCCTTGGAGAGGAATCATGTTTTTAAAAACAAATTCCTTATTTTTTTCTCCTGAGATCCATACCTGATTATCTGGAGCTTTCGACCAGTTAATCCTGTCAACACTCTTCCGAAGCGCGCTCTCCCATCTGTCAACCTGCGTCTTTGCGGTATCCCACGAGATTCCATCAAAATCATTCTTGATGGCATACTCAATGGCTTTTTTTGCTACAAGCTCGTGCCAATTTTCACCCCATGGGAATAGCTTTTTCAGATTGGCAAGTTCTTTCGCTGCAACTTCAGCAGAAGGGAAAATCTCTCCAGCCTTCTCACTCCCGAGTTCGACCATCCGGCTATAAATATCACTCTGGAACTCAGCTATATGAAAAATTCGTTTGCCGTCTATTGTGCGAGTATCGCCTCGGATATGGGCTATTACGTTGGGTTCGTCCCAATGAGCAGACTTGTAAGATCGTTTTTTTACGGCTTCTATCTCTTTCTCAATGATCAGTGGTTCTGCATATTCACGAGCAGCCTGCTTGCTACCAACGATATTTTTACCAACTTCTATTTTATGCTGTCCTAGAGTAACAATATAAGACGTTTCTTTTTCTTCAATGTTTATTTTACCCACCGGCACAGGTTGTTTATCCGGCATTCTCAGCACCAACTCCCGATAACTACCAGGCTCACCGCCGGGGAGGACATATTCTGCGAATTTAGTGTTAGACCTTTCTATATTTTTACGTTTTAAATATAATACAGCTTGCTTTTTTGCTTCTGCTTGGGCTGCTTCTACCGCATCTGATTCACTTTTGAAATCTTCACTTTCAAGTGAAAAATTATCAGAATAAACACGATAAATCATATCGGGAGAAAAACTATCTTGTTTTTCTTCTATTGTATATTTGTCTAAATCTAAATATTCTATAATCTCATTTATTTGTTCCTCAGAAAAATCTTCGGTTTTTCCTTTCTCAACCTCCTCAATCCGAACCTCATTCATCCTCAAAAAATCCACAACCTCAGCCTTAGTAACCCTGTCTTTGCCTTCCAACCACTCAGCGAGGCCCACAGCATCTATTTCAGCCTGCTTAACTCCAGGGGCCTTTTTTAACTGATTGATGACAGACTTGGCCGGTAGCTTGGCCGGAAACTTAGGAGCCTCGGCTGCTCGTGTGAGTGCTGAGTACATTTCTGGTACTCTACTAAAAAGTACGGGAC
>JAGGRV010000213.1 GCA_021159445.1 Deltaproteobacteria bacterium
TAAATGCTATCATTATTGAATAGTGATCCCTTATATTTCAATAGGTTACGTTGTCGATGGTTGATGTAGTGTCAAAAAGTGTAATTTTATCTTGACCATCGGCAGTTTCTTTATTAAACTGCCTTTCATGTTTATTCGCAGGGTCTCACACAAGAATAGGAAAAATCGCAAAGAGTATTGTACCTATAAGCTGGTCGAATCGATCAGGACGGAGCGGGGTCCCCGGCAACGTGATGTATTGAATCTGGGTGTGAATTTTGATCTGTCGAAAGAACAGTGGAAAGATCTCGCCAATTGCATAGAAGAAATTATTACCGGCCAACTGCCTCTTATTGATTATTCCAAGGTAATCAGGACTCTTGCCAGGAGGTATGCAAGGAAAATTATTCGTGAGCAAGCTTCTGTTATTGCTGGACGAGAAGATGTCCCTCCGGATTATGAAACTATAGATATCAATAGCGTTGAGGATGAGGAGGCCAGGACAGTTGGCGCTGAACATGTTGTTTATGAGACTATAAAGGAACTTGAGATAGATCGAAAACTGAAGGAACTTGGATTGAATAGACACCAGGTTGCTGCGTCACTTGGTGTAATTGCTGGTCGAATGATTGTTCCCGGTTCTGAAAGATCAACCCATTACTGGTTGCAGAACGTCAGCGCTTTGGATGAACTAATGGGCGTTGATTTTTCTAACTTATCTCTGGATCGCGTGTATAAAGTCTCCGATTGGCTACTGAAGCATAAGGATGCTCTTGAAGAACACTTGTGCAGGACCGAAGGCCAACTTTTTGCTTTAGAAGAAAAAATTATCCTCTATGATTTGACGAATACGTTTTTTGAAGGTACCGGTAAGTATAACCCAAAAGCACGTTATGGGAGGTCAAAAGAGAAACGGAGCGATTGTCCTCTGGTGACTTTAGGGCTTGTCTTGGATACGGATGGATTTCCCAAGAAGAGTCAAATTTTTGAGGGTAATGTCAGCGAGCCCAAAACTCTGGAAACGATGATTGGGGGCCTTGCCGGCGGGGAGATTTCTGAGGATTCCCTTATCAAGCCGACGATCGTACTCGATGCCGGGATCGCTTCGGAAGAAAATGTCCTATGGCTGAAAGACAAGCACTATCCTTATATCGTGGTCTCCCGCAAGAAAAAGAAAGAAATCCCGTCTGATGTAACTATGATTGCTGTTAAAGAAGATGACAGAACGAACACTGTTTTGGTTCAAGCAGGCTTGGCAAAAAAA
>JAGGRV010000482.1 GCA_021159445.1 Deltaproteobacteria bacterium
ACGGGTTATGTGATCGACGAGCAACGAAGAAGACGGCAAAAAAGACATTAATTTATTCAAGTTATTTATTGTACGTTCCTTATTGAGAGGACAGCAGAATCACTAGTCCAGATCATGTGAAGGTGATTTCCTGCCTTATCAACTATTATATTCGTGCTACACCCACGGAAGCTCAGTATTAAGAATTTATAAGTCATAATGATAGAGAAAAAGACTTACAAATCCAAAAGTGATTTAAGTGCCATCGAGGAACAGACTCTCCTCTATGCTAGAGATCTGGCCAAGATGTTTATGGAAAGAAAGGAGAAAGAGAGACAGTTAAA
Organism: Deltaproteobacteria bacterium; assembly: GCA_021159445.1. Taxonomy (GTDB): domain Bacteria; phylum Desulfobacterota; class Dissulfuribacteria; order Dissulfuribacterales; family UBA3076; genus UBA3076. The sequence continues at coordinate 324 of JAGGRV010000482.1, forward strand.
CTTAACTAAACAGCAACTGGTACAATCCGCCAAGATAGCTCTCCTAGGAGAGCTGGCAGCTGGTATTGCACACGAGATTAACAACGCACTGACCCCTGCCGTTGGTAATTTGTCTATCTTGCTCCTGGATCGAAGTAATTTTCCGGAAGAAGTAGCGAGGCGCCTGGAGTTGACAGAAGAAAGTATAATGAGGGCGTCTTCCATGTTGCAACAGATTCTCGATTTTTCACGCAAGAAGCCCGAAAAAAGACAGCTTCTGGATATCAGTACTATATTGGAACGTAGCCTTTTCTTGTTGAAATATAAATTTACAAAAAATCAGATAAGGCTGGAAAAAGACTTGCCTTCTGAGTTATCAAAAGTTCTGGCAGATGATACTCAAATCGAACAGGTCTTCACCAATCTTATTCTTAATGCCATTGATGCCATGGAGCCGGGTGGTACCTTACATATAACTGCCAATAATCGTGCGGGAAAATCAGAGGACGATCAGCCGTACGTGGAAATGGTCTTTGAAGATACAGGTCGCGGCATTCCAACGGAGGTCATGGAACATGTCTTCGAACCGTTTTATACAACAAAAGGCCAAGGGACCGGCCTGGGCCTATTCATATCTTATAGAATAATAGTAGAAAAACACGGAGGGATGATGGATGTGACCAGCACGCCTGGTCAGGGTACACGGTTTAAGGTCTGTCTGCCTGCATCTTAGGAACGGGAGATAAATAAGTTGAACAAAAATTAATAGGATTTTTTGTTGTATTCAAGGCGCGAGGAGCGAGCATAACGGGTTATGTGATCGACGAGCAACGAAGAAGACGGCAAAAAAGACATTAATTTGTTCAAGTTATTTATTGTACGTTCCTTAACTCTTCAGACTTTAGACTCTACTTATAAAGTAGCTGGATCTTTTCTTTCC
>JAGGRV010000062.1 GCA_021159445.1 Deltaproteobacteria bacterium
TTACCAACCCCATAACATCTTATGATAAAGTGAAGGAGTAACAAAATGGCCAATACTGATGCCAGTATAGGTTGGAAGACAATAACCTTTGGGTGTCACGTGATGGAGCCTGGTAGCTCGGTCAAATTCAGGACGGGCGATTGGCGATCTCAAAGGCCGGTCATTGACAAGGAAAAGTGCATCAAGTGTGGTATTTGCTGGATATACTGTCCTGATATGGCCTACACCCAAACTGAAGACGGCTTTTTTGAGGTTAATCTGGAGTATTGTAAAGGTTGTGGCATCTGCGCCCACGAGTGCCCCAAAGATGCCATAACAATAGTCCCGGAGGAGGGATGATCATGGCCAAGCGCGTGGGAATTGAAGTATCAATTGCACTAGCTGAGGCGGTAAAGCTGGCGAATGTGGATGTGATCCCTGCCTATCCCATTACCCCTCAGACCCATATTGTGGAACACCTTTCGGAAGTAGTAGCAAATGGAGAAGTCGACGCTGAATTCGTCCCGGTAGAATCTGAGCATGCAGCAATGAGCTGTTGCTGCGGTTCTTCAGCAGCCGGGGCCAGGACCTTTACCTCAACCAGTTCCCAGGGCCTTTTGTTAATGAGCGAGATCCTCTTCATACCCGGTCCAATGAGGTTTCCCATAGTGATGGCTGTGGTGAACCGTGCATTGTCTGCACCCATCAGTATCTGGAATGACCACCAGGACATAATGAGCCAGAGGGACATCGGCTGGATACAGACCTTTGCAGACACCGGCCAAGAGGCCTTTGATCTTATGCTTCATGCCTTCAGGGTAGCTGAAGACAGACGGGTGTCCTTACCCATGATCGTAAACCTTGACGGCTTCACTCTGAGTCACGTTGTCGAGGCTGTAGAGCTCTTGAGCCAGGAGGAGGTGGATCAGTATCTTCCTCCCTTCAAGCCCCGCTACCGCCTGGATCCCAGGAAACCTATCACCATGGGTCCTGTAGGTATGCCTGAGGTATATTCAGAGGCAAGAGTTGCGCACAATGAAGCCCTCAAGGCATCCAGGAGGGTGATACTCCAGGGGTGGAAGGAATTTGCCGATCTTTTCGGGCGTCAGTACAATCCTGTTGAGACCTACCGCTCTGAAGATGCCGAAGTTTTGCTGGTCACAATGGGCAGCATTTCAGAGACAGCCATGACCGCAATAGACACCATGCGGGATAAAGGGCAAAAGGCAGGGCTGGTAAAGATCCGTCTATGGCGTCC
>JAGGRV010000394.1 GCA_021159445.1 Deltaproteobacteria bacterium
CTCGGCGCTTGGGTGTCAAGTTAACGCGCTGAACAACAACCGAAATAAAGCCGGGTGACCAGAATCAGAACATTATCAGCACTGAAGAGGCAAAAGAGACCTCTACAAGTGAGTTGCTACGGGAACTGTCGTCGGCTGAAAAAGGCCTTTCTGATTCAGAATCAAAAGAACGGCTACAAAAATACGGCTACAACGAAATTACAGAAAAGAAGGTCCACCCCAGAAATCATACACTCACTTGATCGTTTTTGCGGATATCCCGCCCAAATGGCATGAGATATCGATTATCAGCCTTTCATGCTTTCTGGTGGCCGGGGTCAAGGGATCCCCTCTTGACAATGTGATTTTATGTTCTTATTTGTGAATAAATATTCACGTCATGAAATTATAATTTTTTCACTTGTTGATACAAGGCCATCGGAAATCAATCATGTACTATAAGAAGTTACCCCGGCGGGAAAGAGAAAGACTCAGGCGTCGTAATGAGATGCTTGCTGCCGCGCTCAAGCTTTTTTCAGAAAAGGGCTACCACAACGTTTCCATGCATGAGATCGCTCAAAGGGCAGAATTTGCCATTGGGACTCTGTACAAGTTTTTCAGAAACAAAGAGGACCTCTACAAGACTTTGGTAAGATCCACAGCAGAAGAGTACCATCGGATTCTCAAGGATGTTCTCGACCAGGAAACCAATGTCCTGTCCTCGGTAAAGAATTACATTGCGGCCAAAGCAGAGTTCTTTTCAGACAATTTTATCACATTACGCCTCTACTTTGCCGAAACCCAGGGAACGAGCTTCAACATCAAGGCCGGGCTCGATCAGGACGTCCGCAAGCTCTATAACGAAATAATAGAACAACTCTCCTCTACCTTTGGAAAGGGTGTTCAGGAGCAAGTCTTCCGCAAGCTGGATCCTTATTATATGGCTGTGGCCCTTGACGGAATCATTAACTCCTTCCTTTTATCCTGGATGGAGGACCCGAAGCGGCATTTATACAAGAAAGGCGTTCCAATAATCACGGATATATTTCTTTCAGGGGTTTTGATTAAAGGAGGTAATAGGACAAATTAAACATAGACACGGACAGCACGGGAATCAGGAACAAATGACAAACGTAACCGTTCAGAGGATTACAACGCCCGTTTTATTGCAACCCACCGAGCTGTAAGCGTTTACAGGGTGTTGCAGATGCGAGGCGTACGGGTACGCAGACGTACTTCCTGTACTTCAAGTGCCCG
>JAGGRV010000407.1 GCA_021159445.1 Deltaproteobacteria bacterium
ATAAGTTTTGCGCGCTGAGTGTTCAACTCAGCTTGATTTATAATTGCTCCTAGAAAATAATTTATCCATTCATTCCATTTATTGTCGTCGGTGATGGCTCTCAGCCTTGAATAGTATTCTTTTCTGTTTTCTTCAAAAAATTCACTCAATATATAGCGATGGATTTTTGGAAAGCGATTCCCGGCGGCGTAGCCGCCGGGAATGTTCAGAATCAGCTGCACAAAAAGCCAACCAACACTTTTCGAATTACAACAAAATCGTGCCGGCTTTTTGTGTCAGATGAATTCTGGTGTTAGATGATACATTCAATCATCATTATTCAGAATGTCTCCATATAGCTTTTTCATACATTCAGGGCAAATACCATGCGAAAATTGAGATGATGTTTTGGCAGAAATATATGATTCTATTGGTACCCAAGAATCCATTTGTTTGGGGTCAGAATTTGGTTTTCTTATTTTTTTGCAGCTCGAGCAAATTGGCAAAAAGCTTTCGAGTGTGTTTACACGTTCTTTCAGTACAAAATTATACTCTTTAATTTTGCTAATATAGAATCCAATAATGCCCCCAGATATTCCGCCAAATACAAAAGGCACAAAATATCCTCTTATAACAATTGGTGCGCCAATTGCTTTTTTCTGGAATGTAGAAAAAAGGCATAATAATAATGCACCACAAAAAAATGAACCAAATACAAAAAACATGCGCCTTTTTTTATTTGGCATTTTATCACTCCATTTAGTTCTCATCTAACGACCGAGCTGAGGGGCTGGGCAGAGCAACCCGACAGCGCTGATTAAATTATAAAATTCTGTTAAAAAGTTGCCTTTCCGGAATGCCGAGCTCCTGCCCAGTCCCTCTCCAGCGTCTTGTTCGGTCTTGGTTTTTCAATTAGATAGCCTGAAACATAGCGGTGTAGGACACTAGACATAAGTGTTTGATATGGAATCCCATTCTCTACAGCAAGAGCCTGGATCTCTTCCAAAACTTTAGAAGAAATTCGAATATTAACCCTTTTATCCTTTTTCAACGTATTCCGTGCATACTGTCGATGCTTCATTTTTTCTTCTTTAACATTTTGTACTGACTTCCATTCACCTTGCTCAAAAGATTTTAGAATTTCTTGTTCATCTTTATCGAGTTTAATGTTATTCATTTTTACCTCCTAAATAATCACGTGTGGCTTTTCGACTTGGAATTATTGTTTTCAAAAATTTGCCATTTTCATCTTCGA
>JAGGRV010000510.1 GCA_021159445.1 Deltaproteobacteria bacterium
GGTTCTGCCCTTGTATCTTAACCTTCAGCTAGATATAATGAACGGATCGGGATGAATCTGTTTCTGCCCTTAGGCCCGAGAGCCTGTTTTGTAGATTAGATCTCCCGATCCGTTAGCAGGATCACCGGACACCGAACGGTATCTAAGGCGTTCCCTGACGAGAACAGCCTGCATGTACAAGGTGGGTGGCCAGTGTCCTATTTACAGAAGCATAATACCACAGGAGCAGGTCATGAGCAAACAAGTTTTGTATGTCGGGATCGATGTCGGTTGTGAGGAACTCTGGGTGTCGGTGCCCCGAAGAAAGCCGAAAAAGTTCGAGCACAGCAAACGAGGTATTCGGTCGTTGTACAACTGGGCTGAGAAGACAGCCGGTGACGATCAATTGCATTTCTGCATGGAGGCTACCGGAGTCTACAGTGTCAGCGTTGCCTCACAAATGGTCAGCGAATGTCAGGCCCAGGTCAGCGTTGTTAACCCGGCACAGATAGCGGCTTACGGACGAGTTCAGATGAAACGGAGCAAGACCGATCAGCTCGACGCCGAGGTTATTCGTGCCTTTGCCGAGTCGCAAAAACCAACTGTCTGGACACCAGCCGCACGACCACTTCGGCAACTGACAGCCCTGGTAACACAGGCTGACGCTATCAAAGACTGCCTCGGCCAGTGGCAAAATCGCCACCATGCCCATGAGTTTGTTCCCAACCTGCCCGATGAAGTCAAGAAAACACAGCGATCTATTGAACGCTCATTGACAACCCAGTTAAAGAAAATCGAAACGGCTATTGCCAATCTCTGTGCTCAAGAACCGACCCTGGCCCAGCAGGTCGCCTTGCTCTGTACCATCCCTGGAGTAGCCAATAAGTCGGCCGTTAAACTCCTGGCTTACGGCCAGAACTGGCTGACTGAAAGATCAGCCAAAGCTTTGACCGCTCACGCTGGTCTGGCGCCACATCATTACCAATCGGGAACATCGGTCAGAGGCAAAAGCCGGATCGACAAACGAGGCAACTCAAAACTCAGGAAAACACTCTACATGCCGGCCTTGGTAGCGGTCCATCACAACCCGATCTTAATAAGATTCTACCAACGACTACTCAACAACGGAAAACCAAAAAAACTGGCTCTGGTGGCCGCGATGAGAAAATTACTGCTTATCAGCAGAGCTATGCTGATTGCAAGAAAAACGTTTAATCCACTAATTCAGCGTTGACTTGAAAGACGGTATCTAC
>JAGGRV010000065.1 GCA_021159445.1 Deltaproteobacteria bacterium
CGCCCTTGTATCTTAACCTTCAGCTAGATATAATGAACGGATCGGGATGAATCTGTTTCTGCCCTTAGGCCCGAGAGCCTGTTTTGTAGATTAGATCTCCCGATCCGTTAGCAGGATCACCGGACACCGAACGGTATCTAAGGCGTTCTCTGACGAGAACAGCCTGCATGTACAAGGTGGGTGGCCAGTGTCCTATTTGCATAAGTATGATAACACAGGAGCAGGTGATGAGCAAACAAGTTTTGTATGTCGGGATCGATGTCGGTTGCGAGGAACTCTGGGTGTCGGTTCCGGGAATGAAGCCGAAAAAGTTTGAGCACAGCAAGCGAGGTATTCGGTCGTTGTATAACTGGGCTGAGAAGACAGCCGGTGACGATCAACTGCATTTCTGCATGGAAGCAACCGGGGTCTACAGTATCAGTGTCGCCTCGCAGATGGTCAGTGAATGCCAGGCTCTGGTCAGTATTGTTAATCCGGCCCAGATAGCGGCTTACGGGCGAGTTCAGATGAAACGGAGCAAGACCGATCAACTCGACGCCGAGGTGATTCGGGCCTATGCCGAGTCGCAAAAACCGGTTGTCTGGAAACCAGCTCCAAAATCCCTACAGCAACTCTCGGCCCTGGTAACACAATCTGACGCTATAAAAGACTGTCTCGGCCAGTGGCATAATCGCCATCATGCCCAGGAATTCATGCTGGACCTACCCGATGAAGTCAAGAAAACGCAACGGGCCATCGAACGATCTCTAAAGACTCAGCTAAAGAAGATTGAAACGGCCATTGCCAATCTTTGTGCCCAGGAATCAACCCTGGCACAGCAGGTCGCTCTACTGTGTACCATCCCGGGAGTAGCCGATAAGTCGGCCGTCAAACTACTCGCTTACGGTCAGAACTGGCTAACCGAAACTTCGGCCAAGGCTCTTACTGCCTACGCCGGACTAGCACCACACCATTACCAATCTGGAACATCGGTCAGAGGCAAAAGCCGGATCGACAAGCGAGGCAATTCTAAACTCAGAAAAACACTTTATATGCCGGCCCTGGTAGCCGTCAGTCATAACCCGATCTTGAAAAAATTCTATCAACGGCTACTCAATAACGGTAAACCCAAAAAGCTGGCTCTGGTGGCGGCAATGCGAAAGCTATTGCTTATCAGCCGAGCTATGCTGATTGCAAAAAAACCGTTTAATCCGCAATATTCTCATTGACTGACAAGACGGTATCTACT
>JAGGRV010000096.1 GCA_021159445.1 Deltaproteobacteria bacterium
GGCTGGCCCGCATAATCCACGGCAATGATGGCTTTTGTGCGTGGCGTGATTTTGGCTTCAACCTGAGCAGGGTCGATCAATAAGGTGTCGCGGGTTACATCAGCAAATACCGGTGTACCTCCTTGAAAAACAATGCAATTAGCTGTGGCCGCAAATGTCATGGGCGGAACAATAACTTCATCGCCTGGGCCGATCCCTATAGCATACATGGCACAGTGCAGGGCGGCAGTTCCGCTATTCACCGCCACGGCGTATTTGGATCCCACGTAGTCTGCCACAGCTTTTTCAAATTCTTCCACCTTGGGGCCGGTGGTGAGCCAGTCGGAGCGGAGGACGGAACAGACGGCAGCCACGTCTTGCTCATCAATGGATTGGCGACCGTAAGGGATATAGCTTAGAGCGGGGAGCGCGGAGCACGGAGCAACAGGCTCAAAGGGATTAATAGATTGTATAAAACCTAATTTCTTAAAATCCTTGATATTAGCAGTGTATATCGTTTTAATCTTATTGGCCCTCATACAATCAGCGATCAAATAATCATATATGTCGAACCTGTGAATCTTTAATTTTGTCAGCTCCTCATATCTATCAGTATTGGCTACGATTTCTGAAAGGGGCCTAGTCTTCAGCACCTGTACACCTGGTATCCTTACCAATTTCCTTATATAGGCAAGAGCATCTCCGGTAGAATATGGACTGATAGTCTTCCTTCCGTCCGTAATTACCTGGAAAAATTCTATCAGGTTTAAGTCTGTGATGAAGAAGCCAGTAAAGGCATTTTCTTCGATTACCTTGACCGCCTCAGTAAAAAACCCAGAATCCTCATTGGCTGCATAAATGAATATATTTGAATCTAATAAAGGCTTAAATTGCATCTTCATGGATGAATTCCCTGGTTATTTCTTTCTGCCGATACCCGCCCCGATGCGCACTTCGCTTCAGGAAATCAAGAAACTCCCGAGCCTCTTCAGACAATCTTCCTTCGGTTTTGTATTCCTCATCCGAAATTTCTATTGTAACTTTTATCTTTTGGCCTTTCTTGATCTTCCCGGCTACAAACGGGTCGACTGAAAGGTGCCCGTCTGGTAAAACCTCGCCAATGTATTCCAGTTCCATGATTCATTCCTCCCATCCATAAATCGCACAGCGCAGAAAGCAAAGCGCAAAGCGAACTACCACAATCTTCTCCATAAGTTCACTCCCACCACTACGCCTTTTTT
>JAGGRV010000148.1 GCA_021159445.1 Deltaproteobacteria bacterium
CCTGGATCTCAAGGGTTCTGGCGCTCTGAGACTCCAGTACCCGAGAGCACCATCCCTCACTACCCGAGTGTTTGCGTGATTTGTGGCAAGGGCCTTGATGTTTTGGAGGGAAGCCAGCCATATATGGGGTATTATGTGTATGAGCTTGAGAAAACTGCATCAGGGATTCGCATATCCTGTACCCTTCACCACTACTATTCAGCCGTTTGTCATTGTGGTCATGAGACAAAGGCTCAGCCCGGTGAAGGGTGTATCTCCCATGTTGAAGGACGCAAAAAGGATCTGAAATTAACCGAATACACTATGGTCGGTCCTATGCTGGCGACCTTCATTGCGGCCCTATCGGTTCGATTTCGGATGTCTCGAGTGAAGATAAAAGAGTTTCTCTCCTATTGGTTGAGCACAGAATTGTCAGTGGGTACCATTGACAAATGCATTCGCGAGGCTGGTGTGGCCTGCTATCCGGTTGTTGAAGAACTGGTAGAAGAACTGCAAGAACAAAAAATTGTTAACCTTGATGAAACTCCCTGGTATGAAAAGGGTTGCTTTAAATGGCTGTGGGTGGCCATTTCGACAACAGTTGCTGTATTTTATGTCGGAACCAGGAAAAAGGAAGAAATGTTAAAGCTGGTCACATCAGCCTTCACGGGATGGTTGGTGACAGACGGTTATTTGGCATATCGAAGCTATAAAAAGCGGCAACGCTGCCTGGCCCATCTGATTCGAAAAGCAGTTGCCCTTACCGGTGCTGTGGATGAAAAAGCTCAAAAGATGGGAGATTGGTTCTTACGAGAGCTCAGGGGGCTCATAAAAGCCATGGCTGAAGATGGCGAGGATGCTAAAAGAAATTGCAACCCCATCCTCGCCAGACTCAAAAGGGCTTGCAACCTGGGATCTGAAGAAAAGCATTCCAAATTAAGAGCATTGGCCAAGGAGATTCTCAATGATTGGGATGCAGTGGTGGCGTTTGTCAAGAATCCGGAGCTTCCGCCAACTAATAATGATGCAGAACGTGCATTGAGGCATGCGGTAATTTCAAGGCGGATCAGCTTTGGTACCCGCACTACTGAAGGTAGTCGAGCATATACCGCCCTATTAAGTGTCATTGAAACATGCAGGTTGCGCAATCAAGATCCCTGGCAGTATATCGCTCAAACGATAGCCCTTGGTAGAAAAGGCCTCGCTCCTTTCATAATCCCAGGGTAGAAATAGAGGGG
>JAGGRV010000538.1 GCA_021159445.1 Deltaproteobacteria bacterium
ACCAGAATAGCCTTGCTCTAGGAAAAAGACAACAGTAAGGAGCCAATTTGAATTATACTACACGACAACAAATTTTGGGTACTTTTGTTGGCTGGCTTTCTGAATCGCTCAAAAATGATTTCCTATCAGCTGTCCCGGAGGGTGGAGGTAAGCCGTAATTAAATACGGCTCATTTTGTTGTTTTCTGAAAATCCAGGCAGTTAAATTGACCTGCTGTCTTTTTCTACATAAAATGGGCTGTCTATTACATGTTCGACCTGAAAACGTAAATCCAGATTGACATATAATAACTGATCAGTTATATAACCATATAGTTATAATTATGGCATGGAAAGTTGAGTACACAGACGAGTTTGGGGAATGGTGGGATTCTTTGAACGAGTCCGAGCAAGACGACACAGCGGCCACCGTTGGGCTGCTTGAAGAAAAGGGGCCGTCCCTGCCCTTCCCTTATAGTTCCGGCATTGAAGGCTCAAGACATAACCATATGAGAGAACTCAGAATTCAGCATACAGGTAACCCATATAGGGTTCTATATGCATTCGATCCGAGGCGTACAGCGATCTTGCTCCTCGGAGGCAACAAAAGCGGTAATGATCGCTGGTATGAAGAATATGTACCTATTGCCGACAAGCTATACGACGAACACTTAGAAACACTCAAACGGGAGGGACTGATACCATGAGTAAGCCATTCAAAAATCTCCTGGGAAAAATGCCCGATAGGCGCAGAGAACGCATAAAACTAAAGACCGAGCTGTTGAAAAACGAGATGGCCTTACAAGAACTGCGTCAAGCGCTCGATCTAACCCAAGAGGAACTTGCAAGGTCTCTAGACATGAAGCAAGCCGCCATCTCTAAATTCGAGCATCAGTCTGATATTTATCTTAGCACGCTACGTAGAATTCTTTTCGCAATGGGTGCGGATTTGAAGCTTGTCGCTCGCTTTCCGGAGGGGGAAATTCTCATAAATCAGTTCGATGAAATTCGTCGGGAAGCAGATTCGAGGGATAAGATTGCAGCTCCTTAGACAATTACAATTGTCGAACCATAGCATTAAACAGGACGCCAAACAGCATGGTCGATTTTTCCATGCCCCGCTAAAACGCTTATCGGTCTTTCAGGTACCGTGCCCCGCATGTTTGGCGCCCCTTATGCTTGCTTATGGGTGGTGGACTCTATCGAAGCATGGGTGGTTGGCGTGCAGTTGCGGATT
>JAGGRV010000575.1 GCA_021159445.1 Deltaproteobacteria bacterium
CGATGATCAGCCCCGAAAAAAATACCAAGAGAGTAGCGAAATGGGTGGGGAACGTATGATCGGTTGTCCGGCATACTCGCTTTGCAGCAAGAGAGCAGTGGATCTCCCGGGTTGCCGCATATTCGCAATGTCCGAAATGCCATGGTCTCAGACCCCGGAGAGGCGCCACTAACTTGCCATTCGCCAGCGGACATGTTGACTTCCGTCATAGTTACAACGTCGTCCCTCTCGACTAATCCTTTCGAGGCTCAATCCCTTCAACCTTACGGCTTACGGCCTATCGTCTCGCTGTCCTACGCTTAATCTCGGGGATTGCTCCCGTCGATCCAAGGACTCGCTACCCGGTGGCTGGCCAGCCTTCCAGGGCGGGATTCGCACCCGCTAAAATATGCGACCTTGCCCAGCCGCACAACTATTTGATATTAAAGTCGAATATTGGTGATGTGTGTAAAAAATATTTGTTTTATGCACTTTTCGTCCCCATTTTTTACTCAAGATTTTCTTTTAAAAACCGATGTTATCTTTATGGATAAAGAGAATTTAGTGGATAGTACTGTCCAAAAGGAGCAATTAGCAGACAAACGACGACATCCGCGCGCAATATTTGCGTATCCAGTTGAATTTAAAGTTTTTTGTAAAAATCCAGTGTCTTTCGATGGATACTTAAAGGATATTTCCAGAGGTGGCGCCTGCTTACAGTTTGAAGATAGATACGGGCGATTAAATTTTGATAAAGTGAATGACTCACAACTCAGGCTCTCACTGAGTATGCCGGACGAAAACAATGTCATTATTTTGGCTCAAATTAAATGGATTAGAAAAGTACCCGGAACCGTTTCTTGCAAAATCGGAATTGAGTTTCAGTACATTGAAAGTTGGCAGTTAGATGTGATAGAAAATTTAATAGGAATGAAAAATAAAGACCACAACATGATGTGGAATCTTTGGAAGCAGTACACTGAGTTAGGAACGGGAGATAAATAAGTTGAACAAAAATTAATAGGATTTTTTGTTGTATTCAAGGCGCGAGGAGCGAGCATAACGGGTTATGTGATCGACGAGCAACGAAGAAGACGGCAAAAAAGACATTAATTTGTTCAAGTTATTTATTGTACGTTCCTTATCTGAAAGAGATATATGGAAGAAATAACAAATAAAATATGGGCCGTAGGCGGAGGCAAAGGAGGCGTTGGAAAGAGTGTATTT
>JAGGRV010000354.1 GCA_021159445.1 Deltaproteobacteria bacterium
GAGTATCCTTGCTCACTTTGAAAGTTGCTCGCTTTGCCTTTACGGCTTTCATTATGTTTTCCTCCAAATTAAATAGCTCATGGCACGTAGCTCATAGGTGATGGGGGGAAATTATTCCTCTGTGTGCTCTGTGAACTCTGTGAGAGGCATTCTTTTTCTCTCGCCCGCTCCTCAGAGTCGCTTGAGACCGCAGAGGACGCAGAGAAGGCAAGACTTGTGCTTTGGGCTAAAACTCTGTGTGCTCTGTGAACTCTGTGAGAGATATTCTTTTTCTCTCGCCCGCTCCTCAGAGTCGCTTGAGACCGCAGAGACCGCAGAGAGAAGAATAAACAAACCCAATAACACATGCTAACTTTGTTTGACATATCGCAGGAATGCGGGATAAAAGACTTCGAGAAACTCAGAAACTTCTGATAAAGATGTTTCTATGTCCTTATTATCACACGCGGTGCTGACCCTTACAAAGGCGTTATCCTCTCTGCCGTGTCGAATTTTGTTCCAGAACGCTACGATTTTCTGAGAAAAGGTGTCTGCGCAAGAGCGATCATAGGCCTGGAACCAAAAGAGAACAAGTTGCCGATCCTGCTCTTTTTGAACGATAATTGAATTCACATGTAAAGGCACTTGATCTTTTCCCCTAAGAATAAGTGTCCTCTTTCTTTCATTAGATGTACTCCAACCTTGACCTGGAAAACATACGAGAGGAGAGTGAGGTTTTCCGATCTTGTCGGAAGTAAAATAATAGCCAATATATACGTCGAGTTCCCTGTCACCTTTCTTGTACGTGGTAAAGAGGCTATCATCCGTGGTCAAGGAGTCTTGTATATTCACGTTCATGGCCGCGTGCTCAAAACTTGACCAGCCTCCCACATCGCTGAGATACTGATTTAAGGTCCTGCCCTTTTCCCTTGGACTTTTTGAGAGAGGAACATAGGCAGTTGCAGCCGCGGTTGCCAAAAGCAACAGGCAGACAATTATGAGCCGGATGACGTAGCTTTTTCTGTCCATGAAAGCAAACTTTTAAAGGCAAACAAGAAGATAATGGCAAAAATAAAGATAGTGATTCCCATCAACGAGTGAAAAGGCTCACTGCTAATATCCATGGTGAAAAAATGAGACAAGACAGCCAAGAGAACAATTCTTATAATATTCTCAAGTTTTCGAAAAATAGTTCCTGTAAAAATTGGCATCTGGCATATTTTTTG
>JAGGRV010000240.1 GCA_021159445.1 Deltaproteobacteria bacterium
GGGAGTGTTGCGAAATAAAATCATATAAAAAAGAGTGTTAAATTTGTTATAATGCGGATTAAAAGAAAGGATAAAAATAAATGAAATTAGAAAGGAATCCGCAGATGACAATAATGAATTACGATTTGGATAAAATCGTCAAAGACAGCCATCCGTTAAAAAGAATCGAAAAAACTGTATCATTAAGAAAAATATCGCTTGGGTTTAAAGAATTAAAAAAAAATACCGGTCGAAATGGTTATGGGGTCGAAGTCGGTATAAAATGCCTGTTTTTGCAATTTTATTACGATTTATCAGACCGCGAACTTGAGGATCGTCTGCGCTATGATTTGGCATTCAGATGGTTTTGCGGATTTGTCGTTGACGATGAGACTCCAGATCACACCTATTTTTGTCGGATACGCAAGGTCCTCGGTACAGCGCGTATCGGTAAAATATTCAGGAAAATAAACAGCAAAGCGCAGGATAAAGGGATAATGAGAAATGTGTTTACGTTTGTAGATTCTTCAGCTGTTAAAACTAAGGAAACGACATGGAGTCAACGAGATAAAGCGATAAAAGCTGGTGAAGAGGCACTTAATAATAAAAATGTATCAAAATACAGCGCAGATAAAGACGCGCGGTTTGGATGTAAGGGAAAAAGCAAATTTTGGTATGGGTATAAAAGACATACCAGTGTAGATATGTGTTCTGGTTTGATTAAGAAGACGGCAATGACGCCGGCTAATGTATCTGATCAGAATGGGTTAGAGCATATCTGTCCGACTGAGGGAATGGTTTTTGCCGATAAAGGATATTGTCTGAAAGAAGCACAGAAAATTTTGCGTAAAAACGGTTGTCACAGCGGAGCTATAAAAAAGAGGAATATGAATGGTAAAAACAAGGATAAAGATCGCTGGATAAGTTCGCTGAGATCGCCATATGAGAGGGTGTTCTCGAAACAATTGAAACGAGCAAGGTACCGAGGATTAGCTAAGGTTCAAATGCAGGCATTTTTAGAAGCAATAGTGTTTAATGTAAAAAGGTTGATTCGTCTTGACGCCCCGCCGCTTTGTTTGGGGGCGTAAGCCCCCGACGGACAGGTCTGT
>JAGGRV010000393.1 GCA_021159445.1 Deltaproteobacteria bacterium
TTAATGAATGAGATGATCTCAAGCCCCGGCACCCTTCCAAATTCCTTGGTATTTTCTGTCAGCACTGCACAGTTATGGACTAACGCTGTTGCAGCAATGATTAAGTCATGAGCACCAATCATTTGTCCTTGCTTGGCGAATGTTGCAAATAAACCGGCATGGACCCTGGCCGCTTCAGTATTGAAATCCAAAACAGGAAATTTCCCCAATATGGTTTCGACAAAGGCTGAACGACGAATTTTACTTGCTTTACTATTGGCGTAATGAACCCCGACTAATAACTCTGAAACGGTGACAGAGCTGATATACGCACCTCCATATTCTTCCCATTGTGAAAAATTTATTGGAATCCCCGATCGCTCTGAATGAATAAAAGCATTCGTGTCTAACATTAGCCCCATTGGTTTTTCTCCAATGGAATTTGATTTCGGATATCCTCTAAATCTTTTGCAAAGGCTTCTGCATCTTCCCCGAGCGAAGGTAGTTCTGAAAACAACCTATTTAGGTTTTTGACCTTTAATGGTGACTCAGAGGAAACCGGAGATATTCGAGCAATGACCTTATTTCCTCGTTCTAATTCCACACTTATTCCTTGGTAGAAAACCCGATTAAGTATATCTGAGAATTGACGTACTGCTTGTGTTACACTGATGCGCTCCATTTCCCTTTCCTGGTTGCAAAGCATGATAAATCATATAATATAATTATTATACTATACACATTACGGAATTGCAAAGGCCTTTTTGCAATGAAAAGTATTTCTTAGCGTCCTTGGTGTCTCAGCGGTCTCTGTGGTCTCTAGCGACTGCAAGGAGCGGGCGAGAGAAAAAAATATCTCTCACAGAGTTCACAGAGCACACAGAGTTCTTGTCCCAAAACGCAAGAATTATCTTCGCGGTTCAATTTAGGTGTGGATAGACACTGGGTAAGCGATTACCCAATGTGGGTAACGACATACCCATTTTGCCTTCTTTTGTTTTGATGAATATTCAATAATAACAGTAGGATGAGGTTCTGCCCTATTGTGGCATAGCCAATGCATAGAATATGATTACATTGCAAAAACTGAAACATGATTCTGCTCAAAATGCTTCAGATGCAAGGCGCGAGATTTCCGAGGAATGAGGCGTACTCAGCGTACGTCGCAGTGACGAGGAAATCGAAGCAACGCAGCAGATGGGGTATTTTCAGC
>JAGGRV010000619.1 GCA_021159445.1 Deltaproteobacteria bacterium
CAAAAATATCGAAGGTTTGTAAGATCGAAACCTGGCTGATTTGAGAAAAGAAAACAAGGCGGACAGGGCAGGCAATCTCTGTGTCCCTCGCGGGTTCTAGTGAGCGCAGCGAACGGGCGAGAGATAGGGAGTGAAGGGGTAAGAAAAGTTATTCAACGTTAAAGGACGTCCCCCATTATCCTTCCCATGGAAAAACACGAAGCGCTATAGAGAAAAAGCCGGCGATTCCCAAACGTCCCTCAGATCATTTATTGAAGTGCATTTCAGCATTTTGTCTCAATTCCATATTTTTTGAAAATAGCGTCTCCGGTAACAACTGCCAGATGATGTAGTTCCGCACTGGCAATTATCATTCTGTCGCATGGGTCATTATGGATTGCCGGTAATTGTGTTGAACGGATACAGACTTGAAGATCAAGGGGAAGAATCTGGAGATCGTGATGTTTAATAATAATTTTAAACCAGTCAGCCGGCAGGGCAGGCAGAATAAGTTTTCTCTTCTCGTATTTGATTCCAACCTCAAAACCACTGATAGCAGAAACATAAACAATGGGTGCTTCTCGTATGCGTTGACAGACATCAGCGGAAAGCTGTCCTCCTCCCTGAGTAAGCCACAGTAAGGCGCACGTATCGAGCAGCATCAGATTGTCTCCGGCCATTCATCGTTGGTCAACGGTTCGGTTGGATCATAGCCAATTTCAATGTGACTCATTATCGGATGCGGAGAGAGACGATCCCTGTGTTTGTGCGGTACCAGATCAGCCACTGGTTTGCCACGTCGGCAAATGAAAATTCCTTCACCGGTTTTTTCAACTTCCGCCAGTAGAGCCGAGAGTTTTGTTTTTGCCTCATGGACGTTGACAGCTTTCATAATAGACCCCTTTTATATATATTATATCTAACTTAGTTCAACGGACTAAGTCTGTCAAGCTGATTCTAACTCGCTTCTTGCCCTGTCTTGACATTCAAGGCCGGCGCAGGTAGCTATCGGACCAACCAGCGGTCAATGGCTGAGCAAGACCGACATAAAATAGGACAGATTTTTCGTGAAGAAAGTCAATAAATTCAAGGAAGTCCCATAGTTCATAAGTCCTGGAGGTACCTGATGATGACGAAATCTCAAGAGTGGATTGCTGAGAACTTTGAATTACTCGTCTCAAAATATGGGGGGAAAAATACATAGGCGT
>JAGGRV010000328.1 GCA_021159445.1 Deltaproteobacteria bacterium
ATGAGCAAGCAAAAATTTGAGCGTACTAAGCCGCACGTCAATGTAGGTACAATTGGTCATATTGATCATGGTAAGACCACGCTTACTGCAGCTATTACTCGTATTTTAGCTGAGCAGGGGAAGGCGGAGTATATTCCTTTTGATGATATTGATAAGGCCCCTGAGGAGCGGGAGCGTGGTATTACCATAGCTACGGCTCATGTGGAGTATGAGACTGAAAAGCGTCATTATGCCCATGTGGATTGTCCTGGTCATGCTGATTACATCAAGAACATGATTACAGGTGCTGCTCAGATGGATGGTGCTATTTTGGTAGTTGGTGCTGATGATGGTCCGATGCCTCAGACACGTGAGCACATTTTGCTTGCTCGTCAGGTAGGCGTACCTTCTATGGTGGTTTTTTTAAACAAGTGTGACATGGTGGATGATCCTGAGCTTATTGAGTTAGTTGAGCTTGAGTTGAGGGATCTTCTTAGCAAGTATGAGTTTCCTGGTGATGACATTCCTATTATCAAGGGCAGTGCACTTGAGGCTTTGAACGATCATACGGATCCTGAGAAGACCAAGTGTATTTTTGAGTTATTGGACGCTCTTGACGATTACATTCCCGATCCTGTGCGTGACATAGACAAGCCTTTTTTGATGCCGATTGAGGATGTATTCAGCATTAGTGGTCGTGGCACGGTTGTGACAGGTCGTGTTGAGCGTGGCATACTTCATGTTGGTGACAATGTTGAGATAATAGGGATTCGTCCTACTCGCAAGACAGTATGTACCGGTCTTGAGATGTTTCGGAAGCTTTTGGACGAGGGTCGTGCAGGTGACAATATTGGTGTATTGTTGCGTGGTACGAAGCGTGATGAAGTTGAGCGTGGTCAGGTAGTAGCCATACCTGGTTCTATTAAGCCTTACAAGAAGTTTAATGCTGAGGTATATATATTGAGCAAGGAGGAGGGTGGTCGTCATACCCCGTTTTTTGCTGGATATCGTCCGCAGTTTTATTTTCGGACCACGGATGTTACAGGAGTAGTGACGTTGCCTGAGGGTGTAGAGATGGTGATGCCTGGTGACAATGTAACTTTTGAGGTTTCGATGATTCAGCCCATAGCCATGGAAGAGGGAGTTCGATTTGCGATCCGCGAAGGTGGCCGAACAGTCGGGGCCGGCGTGGTAACCAAAATCA
>JAGGRV010000074.1 GCA_021159445.1 Deltaproteobacteria bacterium
GGGCTCCAAAGGGCCAAAATCCGAAGACCGCAAAAGGACTTTTTTCAGCGTAATCGGTATTGATTGCAGAAAGGGATGTTAGCCTTTCGGGTCAGGGTTACCTTTTTTCTTGATTCTGAGCCATATAGAGTGAAAAGAGTCGGGACTCCAGGGCCTTCATGTATCGACGAATAGATACTAGATCCAGCCCATAGTACTCTAATCTGGCCACTCCCTGCTCTGAAAGGACAATTCCGGCGGCAAAGGCCCTGCCGGGATGTATGTGAGTCTCATTATTGTCAATCCGGTTGCCGGCCGATAGCACTTCCCACAACTGCATGGCATCCTCCTGATCCTCCAATCTGGGCGTCCTGAAGACACCGGAAAGAAGGCCAATGGCTGCTGCCCATCCGATTTCATTTTCCCATGGACCGGAAGCATATTTCTCGGAGTTCAATAACATGCCTGGGTTAGTAACGAGCTGACACACTATTGGATCAGATAGGTTCGTTAAATCTATGTCATTCGGTCCAAGAAACAGTGCCTGAAAGTACGCCTGCCTTGAGGAATTCAGGAACTCCTGCTGATAAAGGGCATCCCCCAAATATCCGTAGAGACGGCCCTCCACATGACTCTGAGAGACCGCTTCACGAGCAAGGCCTACAGCCTTGGTCCAGAGACAGGCCCGGAGCAGACACAGGACTCCGCGGCCTTCGAGATAAAAAGGAGAATTGTTTTTAAGCCCGGATATTGCTGTATCCCTTAACATAACTTCAGCCAATCGCTCAAAATAGGCCCGGCGAAAATGATCGATAAGTCCATCGGGTTCAGGCCGTTTTTCCCAACGTGCCTCCCACGTTGAATTCCAGAAAGTAAAGGCAGCTTCCGGATCTTTCTCCAGGGCCTCGTTCACCCTCGAATCCTGAAGGAATCGTATCATCTCTTTTTCAAGGTCCAAGGGACGACGATCCGGATACTGATTTACCCACTTGTTCAGGACAACTTCGGCCTCATCCGGTCTCAAATTCAACAACTCATCAATAGCACGATTGTACAGGATATCTGGAGCGGAGAAGATGTCCAACTGTTTCGGGTACATCACTTCTTGCCTTTCTGACCTATTGCACTCTTCTTGGAAAGTAAGGAACGTACAATAAATAACTTGAACAAATTAATGTCTTTTTTGCCGTCTTCTTC
>JAGGRV010000158.1 GCA_021159445.1 Deltaproteobacteria bacterium
CACATTAAACAGCGGAGAACCTGTAATGACCAAAAAACCTGCCTATGAAGAATTGGAGCAAAAAGTCAAGGAGTTAGAGAAGAAAGCTGCAGATTACAGGCAGACAGGGGAGGCACTTCGTAAGACACGCAATTACCTGGAGAACCTGCTTAATTATGCGAACGCCCCTATCATCGTATGGGATCCGGATTGCATAATCAGGCGGTTCAACCGCGCCTTTGAGCACTTGACAGGAAGGAAGGCAAGCGAGGTCCTCGGGACGTGTATTGATACCCTTTTCCCGGAAGACCAGAGAGACCAGGCAATGGCCCACATCGTCCGCACCAATTCGGGAGAGAGATGGGAGGCCTTAGAGATCCCTATCTTGGGCGCAGACGAAACAGTCAGGACTGTGCTCTGGAATTCGGCAATTCTTTATGCCCAGGATGGGAAGACGGCCGTTGCTGCCATGGCCCAGGGACAGGACATCACCGAAAGGAAAGAGGCCCAGGCGGCCTTAGAAAATCTGAACAGGGAACTGGCAAAAGAGTCTGAGGAAAGGAAACGACTGTCTAAGAGGCTCATCGAGTTATTGGAAAAGGATCGGCAAAGGATCGCAAGAGAACTTCATGACCATGTCGGTCAGACATTAACTACCCTTAAAATGGACTTTGAAATGATCCGGAGGGAAATAGGGCCGATTGATTCTCCCTTGAAAGAGCGGGTAAAAAACGCCACGGACAAGGTCATTCAGTCTATAAAGGAGATCAAGGATGTGGCCCAGGGGCTAAGGCCGAGCATACTGGATAATCTGGGCCTGGTGCCTGCCGTGCGGGCCTTGCTGGATGAATTCAAACACCTCATGGATATAGAGATTCATTTTTTTACCCAAGGTTTTCCTGAACGATTCGAGCCCAAAAAGGAACTTGCCATTTACCGTATCATCCAGGAGGCGATGACCAATATCCTGAAACATGCAAAGGCGACGGAGGTCTTTGTAAATCTGGTGAAGAACAATGGGATGATCTCCTTGAGTATAGAAGATGACGGCATAGGTTTTGATCAGAAAAAGGTAACGGCCGTTCCCGGGGGAAGAGACCGGATGGGACTGATGATCATCAGGGAAAGGGTGATTCAGCTTGGCGGAGAGTTTTCCATAGAATCACGGATTGGGGGCGGCACCCATCTGCTG
>JAGGRV010000207.1 GCA_021159445.1 Deltaproteobacteria bacterium
GGAGGAACATTCCTCACGACAACACCGACCGGGATGAGTTTGTGCGTCGCCAGTCCCATCTTGGTCCCTATTTTCTGATATCGGTACAGGCAATATTTTTCTTGAGGTAATGAATGAACATACAAGGCGCCCCGGTAACATCTGCCGGAGCTACGGGGCAGGCGAAGGACGCTGAGGATTTTTTATTGTGCCCAGCGGAAATCTATAACGACTTAAAAATGTTCGTCCTCGACCTGATCGGGGAGCTGGATTCCCGTTTTCACGGGAATGACTTTAGACTATTGATGACAAAATTCAAAGGTCTCGATAAGCAAGAAAGGTAGTGATGTTGAGTTACCGGCTTCCAGCTCGAGCGGGGAATGACAAGTTGCACTGCTTTAGTATGATTTTTTTTGCGATTGGCAAGGTTCTTTCGATTGTTCCGAGGATGCGATTCATCCCTAAGCCTCGATAAGTGGAATTTTATATTTCTTCAAACAAATATCTCGTGTCACAAGCGTAAGATGTTCTACTTTCGTTTGGGCTACAAGCATCCTGTCAAATGGGTCTCGGTGATGTGCAGGAAGGTCTTTGATCGCATGCGCGTGTTCAACAGTTATATCCAACATCTCAAAGGACTGGGCATTTAACACTTTTTGAAAATTTTGGGGAATTGCCAGTTTTCCTAATGCCTGCTTGATCCTTATTTCCCAAATGACTACAGCACTGATAAAAACAAGATTTTCCCCATCGGCAATTGCAGCCCTTGCTTTCCTGGAAAGTGTAGGGTGATCATCAAGCCACCATAAAAGAACATGTGTATCAAGCAAGAGGCTCATTAATCCACCATCCCAAATGCTTTGGCAATATCCATCGGCAGTTCGTCAAAATTATCGGCTATTTTGATTTTTCCTCGCAGGGCGCCGGGTCGGCGCGGTTTCTCGCTTCGTTCATATCGCACAAGCTTTGCAACAGGCTTTCCTGCTTTACCAATGATTACCTCTTGCCCGGCCATGACCTTCTCAATAAGGGCTGACAACTGGGCCTTTGTCTCTGAAATATTGGTTATGAGCATGTTCATCACCTCCTAAGGAACGTACAATAAATAACTTGAACAAATTAATGTCTTTTTTGTCGTCTTCTTCGTTGCTCGTCGATCACATAACCCGTTATGCTCGCTCCTCGCGCC
>JAGGRV010000261.1 GCA_021159445.1 Deltaproteobacteria bacterium
GCGGCATCTGCCCCCCTTTCCGCCCAACTGGCATATCAAACACAGACCCGAACCCCCACGTTCAGAATAGCGTCCGCAATATTTGATTCCTCTACACCAGCCCCTCACTCCCACCTAAAACCCAAACACCCTCCTCGCGTGTTCCATCCCTTTATCGAACACCTCTTCGCCCATTCTGAGCGGTATACTCTTCTTTCGGAGAGTTGCAATCATCATGCGTACCGTTACACCGGTTATCTCTGATATCTCCTTCAAACTCCCCTTTTCATTCACATAGAGTTCGATCGCCTTCTCTATTCGGTACTGTTCCAGCCGTTCCTCTATGAATTTCCTTGCCATCGTACTCTTTGGTATGTGTTCTGCCTTTGCAAGTCTGCCAATCGCCCTATCGATATCTGCGTTCAATCGAACGGTTATTGCGGTCGTATCGCTCATTTTCTCTCCTCCAATATGTGGTCAAGTGTCTGTATTGCCCTATCAACCACACCCTTCTTCAACACCCCATACAGATCGTGCAAACGTGCTCTCGATTCGGAATACGCCAGATGCCCGGTTGCAAAGAGTGTTATCACGATGTTCGCTGTTGTCAGGTATGTAAGATCTTTCTGCTCCATAAACCAGAATACATCCGAATTATCTATCAGCAGGACAAGTGTTGGTTCTCTGACGAGTGCGCTCAACAGTTCTGCTTCCCCGGAACTTGAGTTAACATAGTGTCTCATTCCCATCACGTCCTCCTCATCCACCCTCGTGAGTTCAATCCTGCCATGCCTCAGCATATCTTCAAATAGCGAAACATCACCAGAGTTGTACGCTTTTCCAACCTCTATTTCATCGTATATCCTCGGCGTTATGTAGATCAAATCAAATAAATCTGACAGCTTATCGGTCAATCCCATCTGATAGATGTTTATCCAGAAGGATGTATCCAATAATGCTTTTGGTTTCATTAGAAGCAATGTAGTACAATACGTACATAAGCATTTCTCGCGTCTGCCACTGGATCGATGCAGTAGCCAAAGAAGCACGTGAAAGCTATTCAAGGAAGTGCCAACAGATCGTGGTATCAGTATCAAAGCGGCAACCCTCATAGAAGGGGGTTGGAGAAGGGAGGCTGTCACGCCATCTGGTGTTACAGAAGATATTGTACTGCAGAAGATGCACC
>JAGGRV010000319.1 GCA_021159445.1 Deltaproteobacteria bacterium
ATCTTAGATGCGTCACAAAGATACTTATTGAATGCTGTGATTACTGCAGACCTAAGATCCTCAAACGTCGGGAAATATTTTAGATGAGTGGCGTCTCTTTTGGTGTTTCTCCACAGCTTTTCAATTGGATTTTTATCAGGAGAATAGGATGGCAATCCATACACATACAAGCGCTCTTGAGCCTCCATTTTGCTCTTAAATTCTTTGACCACTTTGCTTTTATGATAGGAAGCACCATCCTCAACAAGAATAACAGGACACGAATATTTGTTCAGGAGTCGTTTTAAGAATTCTATATATGACTCACCATTAAATTTGCCATTACATTCCATATACTCAAAATCTCCATCATTGAATTCAATGACACCAAACATCTTGAGGCCTTTACGCTTTCCACAAGTCCTTATTTCCGGTTGTTTGCCTTTTGGTGCCCATGTTCTTGCCAGGGAACCCCATTGCGCAAAGGATACTTCATCGCCGAAAACTATCATACCATTTAATTCCTTGGCTCTTTTCAATATGCTCGGCCATGTTTTGTCTTCCCATTCTCTCCTTTTCTTTTGGTGCTCTTCGTCATCTAAACGGTCTGAAACAAATTTTGCCTTCTGATAGGTTAATCCAATTTTTTTTAACAATGTGCAAAGATATCTTGGGTTGAATGTCACCTTAAACTCTCTCTCGATGACCTCAAGAATAATGGCTGAATTCCAACAGCCACAATCAAAACCATATTTCTCCGGCCCCTGCTCAACAATGTCATAGAGCATTTTCTTTTGTTCTTTGGATAATTTTGGCTTACGTCCCCTCCCGCTATAATGATAGCCCAACAACCATGAAAACCGTTCAATAAGGAATCTTAAAAACCAATTATAAATCGTTCTGGCGCTTACATTCAATAAATCAGCAATATCATCCATATGATATTGCTGACCTATAAACAGTAAAGCCTTGACTCTTTTGTACATGTGCAGATTATTCAATTTCTGTGCTGTAACAAGTTCTTTCTTCAAACGTCTCTTGGTTCGTCCACTAAATCTTATTTTCATACCCTCAGACCCCCCTTATCACAATAGGACATTATTGCCTGAGGCTATATCTCATATATTCAATTGTTTGTCTATAGGCCAGATCACTCTTTTTGAAATTATTTTTGTGAAAATCTATA
>JAGGRV010000252.1 GCA_021159445.1 Deltaproteobacteria bacterium
CTTTTGCAAATTTTTCACCTCGCTTGATAGCCTGCGAGACTGAAGGCCGGGATATGCCGAAATACCGGGCCAATTCTTTCCCGTTGATGCCAATTAGGATCTGGGGGTTGGTAGTTTTGTTAGTTTTATTTGTTAAATCTAAGGAGCAGGCGACGTGCATCTTTTCGACCTGTGCGGTTACTAGATAAGCAATAGTATCAATTATTTATAGTAAGGGTAGACATTAGCTTTGAACTGTGTCATTATTTGATATCGCAATGTCACTTTCAGGAGAGGATATCAAATGGGCACATATAAAATCAAGGTCAATATTGAGTTAGTCGAGTGCAAGGAGATGGAGGAAGAAGGCGATCTCATCAAGAACAAAAATGGCAGCTTTAGTATGACAATTAGGGAACAAGACGCAGTGAGCATAGATAAGTGTGAAAGTGCGGTTTTGAAAGCAGCGTACCCGAGTATCCGTGAAGCTTTGTCAAATCACCTATCGGAGATCTCAAAAAAAAAGCCTTTGAACAAAGCAAAACCGGAGAAATCATAGTTAACCCGAACCTTTATAGAGTGGACGGAGAGGCAGGTCGATTTGAAATTATAACCCATAGCGGTTTGTCTGAAAACCAGATTCGATATAACACAGCCCGGGATGTATTTGCTGAATTGAAGGCCAAAGAGTTTTATAGAACAACAGGCTTCAAGGAAATCGCTATGATTTATGGCGACACTGAGCAATCATACCGCAGAACAGGCAGATTGATTAATCGCATACGTCACCAGGAGCAAGAGGGAACACCGTATAGGACACTTCAGGAGAATACGGAAAAAGAGGGATCCAACCTGATCGACTATATAGAGGAGAAAACAAAGCGCATATTGAAAAAGAATGGTTTTAGTGAAGATGGTGTATGCCAGGAAAATAACGCAGCATATGCTAATCAACCAGCAACATTTTCTGAGGATAAAATAACCGAGGCGGCAGAGAAATGTATTGATAGTAACATATGCGATGAAGTTATCAACAACCCGGTATGTTATGAAGACCCTAAAAATACAGTCAATATATCAATTGATGACGTTAACGTAAAAAAGCAGGAAGAGATGCGTCAAAAAGGCGGTAGTTCTGAAGAAAGAAAAAGGAAGTATGTTCATAATACGGTTGTTCACGTT
>JAGGRV010000565.1 GCA_021159445.1 Deltaproteobacteria bacterium
TTGACAAGAATCAGATTCCAAATATGCAAAACGTCAATATTGAGCGTTTTGAATCGATCAACGAAGAAAATATGGCTGAACAGATACTAAAAATGGGTTTCAAAAAGTATGACGACGCAACATACTATGAAACCGTGGGAACGGTGGATGGTAGGCGTTATGTCATGATATTTAACCCGGAAATGTTTAAAGATCAGAAAAAATCCCGAAAAGAACTGATACAGAGAGCGAAAGACTACCTGGACAAAGAGAACAAAGCGTTGTCCGGAGCGAAAAAAAGCAGAAACAGAGACAAAACGAGAGGTAGAATTGATAAACAACTCACAACGATGAAAGCAAAGAACTTTGTGGATTATGATCTCGAACCCCTGGTAATAAAAGCAGAAGGGAAGGAAATTAACAGCTTCCACATCGTTTCCAAAGAAACAGATAATAATAGGGAAGCAATTAAGAAAGCAGAGCGAACTGATGGGTTATGGACGATTGTTACAAATACTACCGGTAACAAGGATAATAAGAACAGATTCACAGAAGAGGAACTGATTCAGGCATACCGAGACAAGAATCAGATCGAACAGGCATTCAAAGATGTGAAATCGTTCATCAAGATACAGCCATTCAATGTCTGGACTCCAAAACACGTCAGAGCACATTATACAATATGCATACTCTCCTACCTGCTGGATATCACAATCGCAAACCGCCTGAAGGAGGTAAATATCGGAGTGAAAAGTACGCAAAAGGTGTATGATATACTGAAAGACGGGATAATCGGGAACATAACAATAAAAAGTACGGGTGACGAGTTTCTTAAGTTAATGAGTCCTCGATCACAGCAGAAAGAGATATTGGAGTTGTTTCAAAGCGAGAACATTGTGAGGAAGGGGTATTTGAAATCAATAGGAATTAAGTGAAGAAGAATACGACCAAGAAACAGCGGAAATTTTAGAGACCTGCAGCCCTACGCTGCTGGTTTTGATTTTTGGGTGGGAAACTTGGGCTGTAATCTGTGACATGTCACCCTTCACCCGTTACACATTACTGACGGCGCATCCGTCGTGCCGGTGGTCCTGGCTGCGGATTCGATGCAGGAGAGGTCCGGGTCCTTCGATTTGGTGACAGGGGTTGGGACTGCGATTATCACAAAATCCGC
>JAGGRV010000577.1 GCA_021159445.1 Deltaproteobacteria bacterium
TGTAAGCGTTTACAGGGTGCTGCAGATGCGAGGCGTACGGGTACACAGACGTACTTCCTGTACTTTAAGTGCCCGGCAACAAAGCAGATACGGTGCCCTGTGAACGCTTACTTAATTCTTTCTATTATTTCACCAATACAGCCCGTTCAATCATCACTGAAGAAATCGGCATGTCGCGGTGTCCGGCCTTGACGGTGGTTGGTAGTCTCTCAATAGAGTCCACTACTTTCATACCTTCCACTACCCTGCCAAATACACAATAGCCCCAATCCTTTGAAGTCTTTCCTCTATGATCCAGGAAGGGGTTGTCCGCTAAATTGATGAAGAACTGAGCGGTGGCTGAGTGGGGATTTGCTGTGCGCGCCATGGCCACTGTGCCTCGCTGGTTTTTGAGTCCGTTGTCCGCCTCGTTGACAATCGAATCCCGAGTAGGTTTTTTCCGCATGTCGGTAGTTAAACCTCCTCCTTGAATCATGAATCCTTTGATCACCCGGTGAAAGATGGTTCCATCGTAAAATCCGTCGCTGACATAACGGAGGAAATTCTCAACCGTTTTCGGAGCTGCCTGCGGATCAAGTTCCAGCATGATGACACCCTGATTAGTTTCCATGCGCACGCGCGGGTTTGACGAGTCCGCCCAGACGCATGGGACAGCCACGAGCAGAGCAATAACAAGGATGCTTGTAATTTTTTCCAATTTAGATCTCCTTTTTGATGGAATAATCGGCACTCCTCACATCTAGGACAAGGACAATACCTGCTTAAATGCAGAATCTATAACGGAACTCCTTCCAGTTCAACAAACTGTATATCCAAATAGGTTCCATGTATTTGAAGCAAAGCGACAGAGGCTGGATATCCATATCTTGGCTGCCCCGCACTACCTGGATTTAAAAACAGCACCCCATGCACATCCTCAACAGAAGACCTGTGAGAATGACCACTTATAACAGCACCAAAACCGGCCGCAGACGGCTCTACGTCGAGTTGATACACATCATGAAGCACATAAAGCAAGACCTCGCCTACTTCAACTACTTCTGTCTGAGCGAGATCATCCGTCCATTCGCCATAGTCCATGTTTCCTTGTACTGCGACGTAACCGTTCACACTCCCTGGCAGCCGATAGGCTTTTGCAGGGTTTCAACCGCGG
>JAGGRV010000103.1 GCA_021159445.1 Deltaproteobacteria bacterium
GAAAGGCCGCAAAGTAAAAAGCCGCTGGGGGGCTGAGTCCCATGTCCTTTGCCAGGAGAGCCACCGCACTCATTCCAAGGACCTGAAGAACCAGGGATAGGCTCAAAGCTGCAAACAGGGCCTTTGGTTTTTCCCAGAATACCAGGAACACTGCCAGCCTTTTCCCAATCTTAGGCCAGGCACTGCTAAGAAGCTTGTAGGCCATTGGCAGACCCAGAAATGAGGCAATGACACAGATCCCGGCAACACAAAGAAGGTGCTCGAAGTAATTGGGAAGTATGCCGTGTCCTATGAGGACGGCACCTGCTCCAAGCAATAACATAGTAGCAAGCCCGAAGAGCCTGTCTGCCACCAGGCTATAGGTGGCCCTCAGCTTTTTGGGTTCTCCGCGGGAGATAAAGTGCATCTTCAGCACATCCCCGCCAACACTGGTGGGCAGAAAAAGGTTGAAGTATAAACCTATGAAGTAATACCTTAGGTATACAGACCATGGGCCTGTAAAATCAAGGGCGTGGGCCAGGAAATACCAACGGATGCTGCTTATAACTTGAGAGGCCAAATACATCAGAAAGGCAACGGCCCACGCAAAGAATGATAGATCAAGGAAAGCTGCTAGCAAATCATCCGGGTTTGTCCTCGATATGAGCCAGGCCAGGAGACAGACACTGAGACTCATCCTCAGCAGAAACTTCATTGTGGCCCTGAGTTTGGCCCTCACTCCAGCACATCTCCTACTACATATATTCGCTTACCTGAGAATTTATAATATGGGTACACCACCAATTCTGCCGGCAAACGCATTACCAGAGGCTCAACATCCGGTGCCTCGTTGTAAACAGGGACTATGACCTATATCTCTGGATTTGTTTCACTGCTGCTTGGGTATGAATTCATGGTCTTGTTGTAATTGTCTGTTTGCCGGGTCATATATTTTTATTCGCATGTTGGATGCAGGTCAAGTGGAAGACGCTATGGTTCCTGCACGCCCGGGCAGTGAAATGCGGGTAAGCCCTCGCCTTGGTATGGAATCAGGTACTGAAAGGATGAGCCGAGCCACGTCTTCCAGACAGAGAACATCCTTATGGTTCTTTAGTAAGGAATGGGAGATAAATAAGTTGAACAAAAATTAATAGGATTTTTTGTTGTATTC
>JAGGRV010000504.1 GCA_021159445.1 Deltaproteobacteria bacterium
GCCTTGTCGTGGTTGAATGTTCGGTAGTGGTTGAAAACGTAAGCGTTCATGGAACGTTGAAATTGGAAATTTGGCCTTCATGCTTTTGTACTGTTTTAGATGATCGTATTATCTGACAACCCACGGCGTTCTGAACCTTTTTGTTTCACTTACCCCAATTTCCAATTTCAAGCAGTCAACGGCTGCGTCTAGAGTACATCGGCAAAGGAATGTTTAAGTCGTTCAAAGAAAAAGGTTCCCAGGAAAAGTGAGAGTACTGTCCAGATAGTTGCAATACCCAAGAGTTTTGGATCCATTGTCTGACGAAGCAAAATCTGTTGAAAGAGCTGGATAAAGGGAAATACTGGGTTAAAGTAGAGATAGGCCTGGAACTTAGAGGGAATCATGGAGATGGGATAAATAATCGGGGTTAGGTAAAACCAGACGAAGATGATTATCGAAAGGATCTGCTGGGTATCCCTGAGAAATACGCACAAAGCGGCCATAAAGGCTGCTAAGCCTAAGGCAAATAAGAAAAATAATAGGATGAGTACAGGAAGCCAGAGCCAGGTCCAAGAAATAAAACCCGCCCACACCAGGTAAGCCACAAAGAGAGACATTCCAAACCCGTTCACAAAAAACGTACCGCTTAGACCTACAGTAGGAAGGAGTTCGACCGGGAGGACTACCTTCGTGATAATATTCGCATTCTCTATCAAGATACCTGTACAACGCATGAGTCCTTCTGAGAACGCCATCCAGGGAAATAAACCAGCGAGGAGAAACAGCACGAAGCTCTCTGTCCCAACTTCCTGATGCGAGAGTCGTATCTTCAGGATCACACCGAAAACAAATGAATAAATCAATATCTGGCTCAGGGGTGTAATCATGAGCCAGAATGAACCTCCCATAGAACCGGCAAAGCGCCCGCGGATCTCGCGTGCAAAGAACTCTTTGAAGAGGCCCCGATGCCGTACAAGGGCCAATGCCCAATGTATTGGAGCGATGGCCATGCCTCTTAAGGTGTGAAGTAGGTACATCTTAGAAAATGCGGACAGACTGTTTGACGGCGATTTCTTTCAGTTGTTTATCCATGGTCAGCAGATAAGCGCTGTGGTAATTATTCACTTTCCCCCCTGACAGCCAACAGCCTTTTTCAGGTTTCAAAG
>JAGGRV010000306.1 GCA_021159445.1 Deltaproteobacteria bacterium
GAATACAACAAAAAATCCTGTTAATTTTTGTTCAACTTATTTATCTCCCGTTCCTAAGTTGTTTCGGAGCTTTTTGATGGGATGTAACATGGCATCTGGGATAGCTGTTGCAACCGCCCATTCATGAAGGCGTCTAATTTGTTGTGAGAACGAACGTTTATTTTTGGCTCGGTAGCAATTCCAAAACTTATCAGCAACTTGGAGATAAAGTTGTTTATACTTTTTGCTGCTACGATCCCTAATTTTGATAAAAATATGTAAAAAGCAGCAGATGATGACAATAGAGTTAAAAAGAGCGCTCCAAGCGTTTTGGGTGGCTTTCCATCCATCGGTGTTGACAGTTTCAGGGCAATAATCATGATCCACACATTGGGCTTCTTTTTTGAAAACGCCGTAGGCCTTTCTTAATGATTTCTCTCCTGCGTCTTCGGCGGCAGAAGCTCCCAAAATACATTGGTTACCGACAGTAGTAGCGACATAGACTTTCTTTCCCTGAATGCGTGTGTGCTTTTCATCCGCAGAGAGGTGTTCAGGCAAACGCTCCGCATTTTTGATAGTGGTGCCGACAATACTGTTCCGACCCAAGGATTCTTCAAGCCTATACCAATACATAGCATCTTTTCCAAAAACATAGCTCAATGCCCAAAATGGCACATCAAACTTTCGCAGGAATAGAGACTTTTCAACATCATCAACAAAGCCTGTCATATATGGCATAACAAAGCAAGGGCGAACGGTATAATTGGTTTTTGCAATTTCTATCCGTCTGATAGGAATGGATAACTTCTTAGAATGATATATATCTTTCATTTGATACCCCATATCGATTTCAGGCGGAAAAATCTCAGGGTAAAGCTTGATGAAGTTATCCATGCCCTCTCTAAATTCGCATGGTGCAAAAATAATTTTTGAGTATTGTTCTTGATCAAACGGGGCAACAATTATACGATTCTTACGGGTAGTTGATTTTGATTTTGGATTCTGCATATGGCCTTCCGCGAATTATGGTTGAGGGTTGCAATTCAACCATAATTGGGAGGCATTCTTTTGTCTATTAAAAAATCACTCCCCTAAATCCGTTATAACCAGGAAATATTAAAGAAATTCCGGTCGTGGATGAAGAGCGACACATCATTGCCAGCCT
>JAGGRV010000415.1 GCA_021159445.1 Deltaproteobacteria bacterium
AAGACCCGCCCGTGCCGGATTCATGTGAATATAAAGGGATGCTGCAAGGAGGTATGAATCATCCAGACAGACAGCTTGACGATAAGGCCCCCCGAAAAGATGTCCCTTCCTCTCATACTTCCTATTGAACACCATGGCATAACGGGCAAATAAATCTCTCATGGCTTCCTGGAGCTCAGCTCCGCAGGGACGCAAGAGAATGTGCATGTGATTGGGCATGAGACAAAAGGCATAAACATCCAAAGACCGCTTCTGGGACACATCCTTCAAATTCGAAAGCATAAACAGATAATCGCTATCCTCCAGGAAAAGAGGCGCATTTCCGGCCGCACGTTGCGTGATATGAGATACGAGGTTCAGGGAAGTAATCTTCCGTTTGGCCCTGAATATCCTTTTTATCTTTCCCTGTCTCAGGAGTTCATCAAAGTCCATTGAAATAATCTATCATATATGGCGTTGGGCGATTTTACCGATTTTAGCCTTGGGCTGAAATTGGTAAAATGGATTGTAGTGCAGGCTTGGATAATTACAAGGTATAAATAACAAGATAGATAGTAAATTGCCGAAAGTAGCTCAAGGCCAAAAGCGGTAATGGGGACCAGTGCCGCTATGACAGAATGGGTGGCCGGAATCCTCTAAATTCACTGGCCGGATTCGCCAGAATAGGCACGGCCCGCCATAGACCGTTCCCTTTTTCTATGTACTTTGTGGGCAACTGTCAGGTCCCCTATGGAGAAGGTTACCGATTTTAGCCTTGGGCTGAAAGCGGTAATGTAGATTATAGTACAAATTCTAAATTACCGAAAGTGGCTCAAGGCTGAAATCGGTAAGAGATTTCTTTTATCTCGCCCACTCGCAAAACTCGTTAGAGACACAGAGATCACAGAGAAAAACTCTCTGAGTGACCGAAGGGACGGGCATGAAATACAAAGGGAGACATTCATTGCGCCTTCTTACCGATTTTGGCCTTGGGCTGAAATCGGTAATAGGGCAAATTATGAGTTGCCGAAAGTGGCTTTGGGCTAGAATCGGTAATGGGAGACGGAGCGGGTGGTGAAATAAAAAGGGGGCATGACGCCCCCTTTTGTGCTTTTATGGCTTAGGTATTAATTGGCAGATACGTTTGTTGGTTCGGCAGGAGG
>JAGGRV010000533.1 GCA_021159445.1 Deltaproteobacteria bacterium
CATTCATGATGGCATATTGGAGTAGAGCTCTAACAAAATCTTCAAAGGCTAAACGAGGCGTGGCTTCTTGGGGGGGGGTTACTTGAGTGGTTACTTGAGGGGTGACGGTTGAATCCTTTTCGTATATCGCAAAATCGGGGTACTTGACGATGCTTCTAAAAACGTCGCCTTCGACCAACTCGGGGTCACTTCCACCATAGGCTTTCCCGTATTTCATCAGTTTGCGCACACCGGAACCGAGCTCATCGGCCCGCCCGATTTCCCGGAAAAAGCGGGCAATCACCGGGTTTTTAGGATAAGGCGTGAAATTCGCCGGATCAATCAATCCAAATCCGTGTGGTTTGTTGCTGTTCTCGGCGTAGTTCCGAAACCGACCGATGTTCTTGATCTGAACTATCTTCTCAAGCATACTTTATCCTTTTGGCTCCTTTGCAGTCCCTTTCTTCGTCGGGGATAGCTTACCACGCGTGTCGGGCTCTTGTTCATCCCACATATCTCTGTAAACCTGCACATATAAAACCGTCGCCTTCGAATCGATATCAAAGTAGTAACGGCAGAGCTTTTTATACAACACCAGCATGCCGTCGTCGAAGCAGAAGTCGAGTATACCGTCAAGGCATCTTTCGATGTGTTTTGAATCACGGCTCTGTGCCTTCAAGATATTCTCAACTTCAGCCAAATATTGCCGCGCAGCCTCGTGGGCCAACTTTTGCGCGTCCCCGGCCAACTCGCCTATGCTCTGAACGAGATTATCCATTATCTCTAGCCGCTTCTTGCGCTTGGATCCTAATGTCCTGTTTGGCCAGTTTATGTCCAGTTTCTGGTTGGATGCCATTTTGGCGCATTTGGCGCATTCTTGGCACATTCCGAAGACTGCGTCTTCATCTATGCATCCTGCTTATCCGTTGTCCTCTGCCTAA
Source organism: Deltaproteobacteria bacterium (assembly GCA_021159445.1). Taxonomy (GTDB): domain Bacteria; phylum Desulfobacterota; class Dissulfuribacteria; order Dissulfuribacterales; family UBA3076; genus UBA3076. The sequence continues at coordinate 921 of JAGGRV010000533.1, forward strand.
TACTCAGGTGGCACATTTGGCACATTGTTGGCATATTTCTTCACAAGTTCATAGTGGGTGCCGCGCCCGCGCCCTACTCGTCGCAAAATACCCTTGGCAATGAATTCATCAAGATCGTGACCCGCAGTTCTCCGGGGGCAATTTACGAAGTTCATATACCCGCTAATCGTAATTTTACGTTGTGCTTTCAAGAGGGGCAAGACACGCAGTTGGCGTT
>JAGGRV010000262.1 GCA_021159445.1 Deltaproteobacteria bacterium
CGAAGAAGACGGCAAAAAAGACATTAATTTGTTCAAGTTATTTATTGTACGTTCCTTAGCCACAGACCCGCACAGACGGACACAGACTTATCCTCTGCAGACATCGGCAGAGGACAAACAGCCCACGCTTTGCGGGATGAAGAAGGTCCACCATGAGGTGCTGATTGGACGTTTGGCAGGGAGGTTAGAGCTCATGAGTCAACAAACCCTCCTGCCGAGCAGCTCGGTTCAAATTGTGGTCGAAGCAAGAGAAAAAAAGATCAATTGCCCCACCTTCTTGTTTCAACAAAAGAGCTGAAGCCAAGTGGACAGCATCAAAGCCCCTTAAACTATGCTCAAAAATGAGTTCATCCGCTTGGTGCATAAGCTCTTCGTTTACTCTAATCCACTGGAATTTAGGCCAAATTCGCAAGAATTCGTTTCGTACCAGCTCCATTTCCGATTTCGCGCAACGACCTTCTCTGCAAGCACGGTTGATAGCCGACGAGACTTCAGGAAAGGCAATGAGAGACGTAACAACAATCTTTGCTCTGTTTTTTATATCTTTCGCCAATTCGGTGAAACGTTCGTCAAAAAACCATTTCACGATACTGCTGCTATCAAAATAGGCAATCACCTTCGATCCTGTATCACAAAGTCAGAAACCGGCATTTCAGGCGTCACATTCCTGACGATCTTTACAGCCCCAATTTCCCCTGTTCCACCTCCCAGCAGGTCTTTATCTCGAAGACGATTCACCAAATCTTGTTCTACGCTCTTGGTAATAGACCGTAACTCTACAACGTCTTTACCGTGTCGCAATACCCTTACCACTGCTCCTTTCTCGACGCTCTTGAGAATGCGGCTGAGATTATCTCTAAGTTGTTTAACCCCTACTGTTTCCAAAGTTTTCTCTCGCTGTGTACATAATTTAATAGAAATATAGCCACACTTTAAAATTCTGTCAACAAAAAAACCTTCAATGGAATACGGGACGTTCTCAATATTTATAGTTAGTCCCCTCTCTAGCACCTCAGAAAAATAGTAAAACTACGTGTCCCCTAAGGCTCTTTTTAGCATGTCCCTCGTCACCACCCTCCTGGTGCCTTTGCCGGAGCTACGGGGCAAGCAGGGCAGGCAGACCC
>JAGGRV010000303.1 GCA_021159445.1 Deltaproteobacteria bacterium
GGCAACAATTCCTGAATAGGTAAAATTTCCATCGTTAAATAATAAGGCCCTGCCCTCTACCACCAGCGAAGTATCGTCTGCAAAAGAGTAAGAACCACACAAGCAAACGAGACCGATTAACAAGATTGTCAAGTAGATCTTTCGCATTTTAGTTGCCTCCTTACGGTAAATTGAACCGCGAAGTTAAAGACGCTAAGAAATACTTTTTACGTTTAACCTCTTTGCGCCTGGTTTCTTTTATCACTATATGGTATTTTCACGGTAGATTACGAAAAAAATGGATTCAAAAAGACGTCAGCAAATAAATGACTCCCGGTTTTCTTCTGCCCTGAGATCGTCAGGGTAAAAGGATGGTCACACCCTATCTCCCCCTTTTCCGGAATCAATCGGGCTTGATCGGTTAACAGCACCTTGTCGCCGGACACGAGCCTTACGTTCCCCATGAACAGAATATCTCTTTTTGTAAGCCTTATTTTCCCTGAGTCCGCAGAAATGGTAGTGACGGTTGCCCTTTCATCGTGTAACTCAATTCGAACCGGGGTCATAGTCACTGAGTATATCCGTTTTGAAGAAATGGTTGATAAAGTCTCCCCTGAGAATAGGTTCTTATAGGTCAGCCTCTGACTCCTTATCTTGCGATGTTTCTTGTACTCAAGTTTTCGAAAAATAATAGTAGACAAAATTAACAAAACGTGTCAAAATAGTTTGGTTCATTTTTTTCTCACATATACATCAAGGAGAACAAATGAAAATTCCATGTGCCAAACGGCTTGGTTTTGTTGTAAGTGGTCTCTCTTTTCTTCAACCCGCACTGACGAATGCCCAGATGTATGACTTTACCTTGGTTGCTACAGCATTAATATTAGGGTCACGTCTACATCTTACTGAAATTAGCTGTATGTTGCTGAAAGAGAAAGCAGTGAGCACACTTTCCTATCTTTTTTCGAATGCAAAAATTTGTACAGATGAATTGCAAATGCTCTATTTGCTTCAGACACTCAACACATACAAAATTTCTCATGGCTATTTCATCATAGATGATACCATGAAACATCATACCAAATTTTGTAAATGGATTCATGGTGTTTTCATATTGTTCGATCATGCACTTGGGACCAATTTA
>JAGGRV010000623.1 GCA_021159445.1 Deltaproteobacteria bacterium
CATAGAATCAATTAATCTTAATAGATAGGAGAAAAAGTTTATGAGAAAGATGTGGTCAGTTTTTATCGTTTTTTGTATTACCATTGCCTCTCTGTGGGCGGTCAGTACGGTTGCTATCGCCATGGATCAATGTGATGTAGTTGGAAATTCGTACATACTCACACTAGATGGGGATGATTATGTTTTATCGGATTTCACGAGCAGTCCGGCAGGCTTCTCCCCTGCTCCCAGGTGCCATGGGTATGTAACATTTATTTCCAGCAATGGGCACGTTAAACTCGAATGGTATTTACGAAATGGTCACTTATTAATCGGCGGCATAACTGCTGAGCTTACATCTAATGGCTTAAAAATATATAATATACCTCAGAATCTTCATGCTTTACGGATCGGAGACACGGTTTATATGACGGAGCAAGAGATTCCACAGCTTTTGTTTAAATAGCTTATTATTCAACAGACTCCATGTCTGATGTACAATTACCATAGGTCACTCAGCGGACTCCGTGCCCTGGGTGGCTTCTTTTTAGATATAAAGGAAACCAACTCAGCCATTGGACTCTTACGGCAAAAAGCCGTCGCAGGTCAGCTAAATTCGTTATAGGTAAACATATGCCAAGAAATATAAGTTTTGCATTAACTGCTGATCAATTTAAAAAGAAAACAAAAACAGTCACCAGACGAGCAGGTTGGAAGTTTTTAAAACCAGGTGATGTTTTGACGGGCTGTAAAAAGTGTAGGGGCTTAAAGCCAGGGGAAAAAATTGAGCGTCTTGGCTTAATCAGAGTTGTTGATGTTCGGAGAGAACGGCTAAATCAAATTACCGATGAAGATGTTGTAAAAGAAGGCTTCCCAAATATGAATAGGCAAGCGTTTATCAAGTTTTTTATTGATGAAATGAAACCAAAACATGGGGGGCTTGAACCTATCACCAGAATAGAGTTTGAATACCTATAACTAAGCAATGCAGCTTTTTTTTATTACACTAAAGGGCTTACGATGGCTCAAGCATTAGATGAAGAATATAGAAAATACGGCCAATAAGTAAATCTACCGGACACAAAAAATGAGTTGATTAGTTGCGGCTCAACCCTCTAATACAGTATAATATTTTTCATG
>JAGGRV010000467.1 GCA_021159445.1 Deltaproteobacteria bacterium
TTATCCAGACCTTCCTTTGATGTTGACCAACCTCTTCCACCTACAGGTCTAAAAACTTTTCCCACGAAACTGTATTCAAATTTTGATGATTCTGTTCCGGTTTGTGAAGTAACTTGATCAAACCGTAAAACTTTATATTTTGTGGTATCAATTTGATTTAATTTATTGCGAGAAAGTCTAAATATATTTAACGTCTGCTTATCTTCTAACCAAGAGTAGTTAACATCATCACCAGTGCTCTTCTCATAATAGAGTTGTCGATATTTTAGGCTATCTTTCTCTTTTGCATACCAAAGAAGATAATCTGAAACTGACGGTAGATATTGGCTTGTTTGTGCACTGGTTTTTCTGAATCCAATTTGATTCACAAAATTCTCACTCCCAAAAACCTCATCCATCAAGCACCTTACCAGATGCACATTTTCATCCCCAATCTGCACAAAAACACTACCAGTCTCGGTCAACAATTCTCTCGCCACGACCAATCGATCTCTTAGATAAGCAAGATACGAATGAATGCCCAGCTTCCAGGTATCCCTGAAGGCCCTTATCTGTTCGGGCTGCCGAGTCACATCTCCCGCTTTACCGTCCTTAACGTCTCTCTTTCGCGTGGACACCTGCCAGTTGGACCCGAACTTGATCCCGTAAGGAGGGTCAATATATATCATCTGGACCTGACCTTTGAGGCCCTCTTTCTCGGCAAGGGATGTCATGACATAAAGAGAATCCCCGAGAATCATCCGGTTGGCCCAATTGGCCCCGTGATTGTAGAAGTCAATCATCTCCTCAAACTCAAGGCCGTTGAAATCGGCAAAGAGACTGGGTTGGACCGGGGTCCCCTTTCGTATGGTTCGGCGCACGTCTTCTATAATAGTCTGTGGGTGAATCTTTTCCTGGATATAGATGGGCACGGACGGCACCGCCAAATCTTGCTGGTCCTGTTCGTCTTTTCCTTTCCAAACAAGCTGGGGGTCCAGAGACGGGTCGCGGGGATAGAGCACGGTCTTGGGCTGGTTCTCGTCTTCCTTTACAAAATCACGAAGTTCCTCTGTTGGGATGTTGGCGCGCTTGTCCTTGTGCTTCACGCTCTCAACAGGTGTGGTCTTGTCC
>JAGGRV010000368.1 GCA_021159445.1 Deltaproteobacteria bacterium
ACTCGCAAACTTTTCACAAAAGTTTGATCAAAAACTGCTGACCCCACCCGGAGGGCATTTCTTACTCGCAAACTTTTCACAAAAGTTTGATCAAAAACTGCTGACCCCACCCGGAGGGCAGTTTTTACTCGATTTTTTGTGAAAAAATCGTTGTGGACAAATCGTTTGCCTATTCTTTGCTCCCTTCAGCAGCCACTATCTTTAGCAAAGCAGCAGCCACTTCTAAAGAAGTATAATCTTCCTGAATAAGTTTTTCAACCAAATTACTACATTTTCCCAGATGCCCGGCATCAATAACCCCTTTAACTTTTTCTAAAAGCAAGTTTGTCCTGATCGCTTCGACATCACTTACCGAAGGAACTTTCTGAGCTATAATTTTAGTCTTTGTGAATCTTTGTATCTGCCTTATTCTATACATCTCCTTGCCGGTCACAAAGGTAAATGCACGCCCTGCTTTTCCTGCCCTGGCTGTTCTTCCGATTCTATGCACATAATATTCATCATCCGTAGGTATGTCATAGTTGAACACGGCGTCTGTAGCCCCTACATCGATCCCCCGGGCTGCAACATCAGTTGCCACTACAATATCAATCCCGCCACCTCTGAATTCAGACATGACGCGGTCTCTTTGATTCTGTTGCATGTCCCCGTGCAGCCCCTCAGTCAGATATCCTCTTGCCTTGAGGCTTTCAACTAATTTATCCACACGTCTTTTTGTATTACAAAAGACCAGCGACAATTTCAGATTGTAAAGATCGATCAAACGAGACATGACCTCTGTTTTTGCTTGCTGTTTGACTTCAACATAAAATTGTTCGACATCGGGAACGGTCATCTCCCTATGTACCAGCTTTATCAGTTGTGGGTTGCTCTGATATCGTCTCGTTAAATTTAGAATGGCTTTGGGCATGGTTGCAGAGAATAGGATGGTCTGTCTTTTCTCCGGGATTTTCCTCACAATAGTTTCGATGTCGTCTCTAAATCCCATGTCCAGCATTTCATCCGCTTCATCCAGTATGACTATCTTTACGCCACCCACTTTCAGAGTGCGGCGGTCCAGATGATCCATGACGCGGCCAGGAGTGCCTATAATAATCTGTACACC
>JAGGRV010000522.1 GCA_021159445.1 Deltaproteobacteria bacterium
GATTACGCTGAAAAAAGTCCTTTTGCGGTCTTCGGATTTTGGCCCTTTGGAGCCCCAAAAAATGGATCAAAAAAGCTTATTGAGAATTGATCTCAACTAATGGACATGTCTTCACCTTTTCATGATTTGAAGTAGCGTGTTTTCTGTCTTTTCCGCCTATTTCTTGCAATCTGAGCATATCCTCCGTCTCTTTTTCTGTATTATGCGGTATTTTGGACGCACCTCTCCCCTAAATTTCCTATTTCGGATGCCTTTAGACGAATCTGTTCTGTCGCATATCTCGAAAAGCGCCTTATGTTGAGAGCCATCACTTTGAAGGCCATTGCCAAATTGACTCTGTTGAATCCCCTGGTCCATACCTTCTTCGCCCCATAGGCCCGGTTGAGCTCCGAGTTGGTCGCTTCGATTCCAGAACGAATCTTGTACGCTTCCTTGAATTCAGGGGCCTGCTGTTCTTTTTTGCGACGAGCTGTAGCTGCCTTCTCTCTGGTATAGGTGAGTCGACTTTTTTGAGTTACCGGACATATATCTCTGACAGGACACTCTTTACAATGCTCACAATCAAACTGGACATGAATAGAACCGTCTTCAGTCTCAGTAGAAAATATAGCAGGAGCACCTTGTGGACATTCAAAAATACGGTCCTCAATATCCATATGGAAATCGGCAAGAGAGAACTTATCATTGTCAGATGATCTCCCTATGGTTAAGGGGCCCAAGAGGGTAACATCCTGCTCTTCGGCATCCAGGATATTCTTGCCGCTTACATAGCCTGCATCAACCGCCATGATGTCAGGCTTCAGACACTGATCCTCCAGTTCCTCTATTATGGGTATTGGGGCATTCTGATCACTTTCATTGGCGTTCTCGGTCTCAAAATTCGTCACTACCTGGAAGGGATTATCTGAGTTGCAAGATTCTGTAATCTGTACCTGGTAACCTTCTCCTTTGTGACCATCATAAGTTGCATCAGGGTCGGATGGATTCTGGAGAGAATCTGAGGAAATTTCATCAGCCGGTCTTGGCAGGGCCTTATCAGAATCCTTTGGTTGATAGCACTGCTCATGGAAAAGACGCTCAAGAAGTGCAAAGGTCTCTA
>JAGGRV010000602.1 GCA_021159445.1 Deltaproteobacteria bacterium
TACTCAAGTTTTCGAAAAATAGTTCCTGTAAAAATTGGCATCTGGCATATTTTTTGCTATGCGGCCTTTTTCATAGGAGCAGCAACATCCCCATTAATAACAACTAACTCTTTGTATTTCTTACGATTGCGGTTCATGTTAGCCCTGCTGAATTCAACCAGTTTGTTAACGAAATCCTCATCGGATTGTACTCGCAGGACAAATGCTTCCAAATTTTCGTTTTGCGCTCGGCGAACTATTGAAGGAATCGTTAATGGTTCCTTTGGCAGTTTTCCAACAGTGCATTGCTTGTAATTCTCCAAATGGAGGAGGAAGTCAATCCAGGACACCAGGTACAACGCTAGTGTTGCGCCTTGTTCACTCCTGAGAGTGGCTCCCTCCATATCGGACAATTGCTTTGCATTCTTGAAAAACTCCTCAATAACCCAGCGGTGGCTATAAACAGAAATGATTTTGGTGGCTTCCCAGGTGAGACGATTGGTGAGGAGATACTTGATGGTTTGAGTGGCAGGGTCGTGACTTTCAACTATTCGATGTTTGCCGGGTATGGCATTCAAGCGAACTGTTGAAGCCTTGGTTATGTAAAGTGCTTTTCCCTTTTGACCTGTTTCCGGGTCGGCAGGAAATCCACAACGAACAAAGGTTGTTATTTTTTCAAAATATTGTGCTAATCCAACAAGATCGTATTGATATTTTGCTAATCGTCCCTTTGGAGTTAACTTTGGTTCTTTGCATGATTCTCTTATCTTGAGATTAGCTTTTATCTCAAGCACATAGTCAAGATTAAGCCGATTAAGCTCCTTGATAAATGGCGATATTCCAAACCAGGAGTCGGCAAGAACAATACACTTTGGAAACCCTTTTAATATGGCCCACTCCATCATTTCTACTGCAAGATCATATTTGGTTATGCAGTCACACCGTTTACCGCGTTGCCAAGGCATAAGAGTACCGGTTCCCTTGTGATATACTCGAAAAGCAATGGGGAATTTGATAAGTGCCCCATCACTATAATAGAGGAAAACAATGCAAGTTGCTTTTAAATTGGTCCCAAGTGCATGATCGAACAATATGAAAACACCATGAATCCATTTA
>JAGGRV010000620.1 GCA_021159445.1 Deltaproteobacteria bacterium
AGGCATTCCGGGAGGAAAGTTATGTTTAACAGGTGGTTTATTTTACTGCTTTTATTGACAATTATGGTTTGCCTTGCTAGTTGCGGCCAAAAAATTAAGAATTCTGTTGCACCACTCAATACCTCTGTTCAATATTCAAATAGTGCGGCAAAACAAATCGTTGTATTGCCTTTGGCGGATTATACCATGGGAGTCCGGCCAGACGATTCTCTTCGCCGACAGGTCAAGATTTATGAGGCACTGATGTACCGGCTGGCTGAAAAGGGATTTTATGTCCCGCTTAAAGAAGACGTGGTGCAATATCTGGTTGATCTCGGAATCATCCAGATTATTGGGAAGCCCTCCATTCGTTCCAGCAACTCTTACGGATCAATTACGGAAGAATTGGGTAGCGAATGGTCAGATGCCATGCAAGAAGAAATCCAGAAGCTGGTGGTAGTGAATGAGCAGTTGGCAAAGTCCAAACAACGCTACGAGGTCACAAGGGTCGGTCTTGATCCTGGCACCATACAACAAATAGGGCGTCGTTTTGGGGCTGATTACATTTTGAGAGGACGTGTTGTTGAATATGAAGTAAGAGAAGGAAATACTCTTAATCCACTTCAGATTGGGATCCTGCCGTTTTTCTTTGACACGAGTTCCGCGTTATTATTCGGATTTGCAGAATCTGAACGATACGATCTTTGGCAGGATTTAGCTATAGGCGGCGGCCTTGGAGCCCTGTTGGGTAGCAATGCGGAAACACCTTTCACAACTCCTAATAAAAAGACCACAATAACAGGTGGTTCTCATCCACGTTTTGCTACGGAGTCTACCAGCTATCATGGCGGATATGAAAACCATGCCGGATATAATGCTGCTGTATGGGGTGCGGTCGGGGCATCAGCCGCATATCTGGCATCTAAGGGAGGCCACGTTCCTCAAGCAGTAGTTCAAATAAGTCTTGCCTTGCAAGACGCAAGTGATGGCCGGATTGTTTGGGCGAACCGGGTGGAAAGACAGGTTGAGCCTCTAAGTATGTGGGCAGATCCGGCAGTAAGGACCCAAATTGATAGAGCGGTTGAAGAAGCTGCGGGAGCATTAATCGT
>JAGGRV010000071.1 GCA_021159445.1 Deltaproteobacteria bacterium
TATCTGCCAATTAATACCTAAGCCATAAAAGCACAAAAGGGGGCGTCATGCCCCCTTTTTATTTCACCACCCGCTCCGTCTCCCATTACCGATTCTAGCCCAAAGCCACTTTCGGCAACTCATAATTTGCCCTATTACCGATTTCAGCCCAAGGCCAAAATCGGTAAGAAGGCGCAATGAATGTCTCCCTTTGTATTTCATGCCCGTCCCTTCGGTCACTCAGAGAGTTTTTCTCTGTGATCTCTGTGTCTCTAACGAGTTTTGCGAGTGGGCGAGATAAAAGAAATCTCTTACCGATTTCAGCCTTGAGCCACTTTCGGTAATTTAGAATTTGTACTATAATCTACATTACCGCTTTCAGCCCAAGGCTAAAATCGGTAACCTTCTCCATAGGGGACCTGACAGTTGCCCACAAAGTACATAGAAAAAGGGAACGGTCTATGGCGGGCCGTGCCTATTCTGGCGAATCCGGCCAGTGAATTTAGAGGATTCCGGCCACCCATTCTGTCATAGCGGCACTGGTCCCCACTACCGCTTTTGGCCTTGAGCTACTTTCGGCAATTGGCAGCAGACTAAAATCTTTTAAGACCACACAAAAGATTTAAAAAAAAGGGGGCCTCCAGGCCTCTTTTTCATTTCATTGCCCGCCATGGACAAAAATATCTTACCGCTTTTTTCCCCCCCCTTTTTTTTTACCGCTTTTAGCCCAAGGCCACTTTCGGCAACTTAAGTGAAGCTTCTGATCCTAATCAGCGACCTAAATTAGTGGTGACCTATACGGTTGGAGACGATACAACGGCCCCTGGTGATGTCAGCGGTTTCACAGCGACCTCAGGCCCTGGTCAGATTGCACTTGCTTGGACGAATCCGACAGACACTGATTTTGCCGGGGTGATGATTCGGTACAATACGGATGGTACGTATCCACAAAACAAATATGATGGATCACCTATTCCCAATGGTAATGACGGTAAAATTGCAGGATCTCCCGGTCAGAACATGTCCTATGTACACACCAATTTAGATCCAAAAAAGCATTACTACTACTCGGCTTTCAGCTATGATATATCTAATAACTATAGCCAA
>JAGGRV010000208.1 GCA_021159445.1 Deltaproteobacteria bacterium
CGTAAGCGTTTACAGGGTGCTGCATATGCGAGGCGTACGGGTACGCAGACGTACTCCCTGTACTTCAAGTGCCCGACAACAAAGCAGATGCGGTGCCCTGTAAACGCTTACATAAAATATTACGTTATCTCTGATAACCTGACCAGTTTTTCGTAGTCGGCATTCACACGCTGTTGGATGTAGGCAATATGTTCTTCATCCAGGTGGCGGAAGCGACGCTGGCCTTTCAGATATTCCTGAACAGGCTTGGGCTTTGTTATCTTGCGGCTCATGATGTAGCGTCCTTCGATAACTTCATACAGGGGGAAGACTTTTGTCTCCACTACCAGCTTGGCAAACTCGATTGAGCGCTCAGGTGCCGATCCCCAGCCTGTTGGACACGGTGAGTATATGTGAATGTAAGCAGGTCCTTTGACCAGGGCCGCCTTTTTTACCTTGTTCATGAGATCCAGGAAATAGGCGGGAGAAGCCGTAGCTACATAGGGAATGTTATGGGCCACTGCTATTCCCGGCACGTTCTTTTTCCAGGTGACCTGTCCAAAGCTCTTTTTCCCCGGAGGACTGGTGGTTGTCATGGCCCCGTATGGAGTACAACTGGAGCGCTGAACTCCTGTGTTCATGTATGCCTCGTTATCCAGACATATATAAGTGAAGTCGTGGCCTCGCTCCAGGGCACCGGATATCCAGCCAAGACCTATATCACTTGTTGCACCGTCTCCTCCCACTGCCACTATGTCTACGTGTTTCTTAGAAATCTTGCCCTTGCGTCTCAGGACCTTCATGGCAGACTCTATACCCGATGCCACGGATGCCGGATTCTCAAAAGCAATGTGGATCCATGGTACTTTCCAGGCAGTCTGTGGATACGGAGTAGTAATGATCTCCATACAGCCTGTGGCCATACAGACAATCACATTTTTCCCCAAGGCCTTCATAGCCATTCTCAGGGCAAGGACTTCACCACAGCCTTGACATGCCCTGTGGCCCGGTGCAAGCAGCTCTTCCTTGGGGAGACTCTTTGCCTTAAATCGTTTAAATTTTTCGAATTCAGGTATCATTTTTCACGCACTCCGATCACTTC
>JAGGRV010000439.1 GCA_021159445.1 Deltaproteobacteria bacterium
AGAAGACGGCAAAAAAGACATTAATTTGTTCAAGTTATTTATTGTACGTTCCTAACCGTTCACTGGATTACAACGCCAGTTTTACGGCAACTCACCGAACTGTAAGCGTTTACAGGGTGCTGCAGATGCGAGGCGTACGGGTACGCAGACATACTCCCTGTACTTCAAGTGCCCGGCAACAAAGCAGATGTGGTGTCCTGTGAACGCTTAAAAAAAAGATTATGCTTGCGCTATCATTAAGTCAATAAATAAGTATGGTGTCCTCGGATTTTGGTTGGCCGTTTCTTATTTCTTGGGAAAATACTTCACATTGCTTATACTTTTAAAATCTGAATCCTGAGTCCAGAGAATGGCTTTGAATTCCTGAGCCGTTGCGAGAATTATACTGTCCGCCATTGGAAGATTATGCTCCATACTTAGCTTTGAAGCGGCGATTGCAAATGATGCATTCAGATCCACAACCGTTCCTTTTTGCATAGCAACAACCGCCTGTAGTGCTTCATTCTCGCTGGACTCCCGGAGAATGACCTTGAAGACCTCGTATATCGTTACCGTTGGGACGACAAGCAAAGCCGAATCGCTCAGCGGGACCAGAAAATGCTTGGCATTAGGCTCATCTGCGAAATATGCAAGCCAGCCGGAAGAATCTACAATATTCATATTCTATCTTCCTCTCGTTTGAATTCAGTATTGATGCCCTTTAGGAATCCACGGAGTTCTTTGATATCGCGTTCCGGTATAAGTTCAATACGTCCGGAATATTCGACAACCTGCATTTTTTGGCCCGGACGAAGATTCAATGCCTCCCTCACTGTTTTTGGTATTACGACTTGATATTTTGGTGATACGGTTACCGATTGCATGTCAATACCTCCATCGATCTACTTTGTATTACGATATCATGATCGATATGGTTTTGTCAATTGTGTTGATGGCCAACGACATGTTTCAGCGGTTGGCCTGGAGCGCAGCGGAAGGCCAATCCGACTGCAAACTTTTGTGTACGCCCGGCATGGGCGTGAACTTATCCCAACTTCGTGCTTTTTTTCGACTTTATGGGGTAAATGCTATCATTATT
>JAGGRV010000126.1 GCA_021159445.1 Deltaproteobacteria bacterium
CTCCCTGCCCCTTGATTCTTCACTGATCGGCTGGCTGGCTGAGGACATGCTGGTCCGGGATCCGGAAGAACGGGATCTGTCCCGAATCGCAGTTGTCTTTCCAGGCAGACGCCCGGCCCTATATTTGCGAAGGGAGCTTGGAAGGCTTATTGGCGGTCCTTTCCATCCTCCCCAGATTTTCGACATTGACAGCTTCATGGCCTATATGGCAGGCAAATCACCTGGTGGATCTGACAGGAGAGAGGCTGGCCAGGTGGAATTACTGCACCTGGTCTACACCACTGCAAGGGGCCTTGGAGCAGATGGCGAACATCTGTCATTGCCTGCCATGGCATCCGGTTTTGAGGGCTTTTTTTTCTGGGGTCTGAAATTCCTTGATCTCTTTGATGAGTTCGGGACGGAGTTGGTCCCCCCGGCCCTGATTAAACAGGCCGTGCCGGCAGCACTGGCTGATGCGGGCATTACTGAGGAGGCAAGAGGGCTTTGGCCCATTCTGCCCGGACTTTACAGCAAATGGCTGGACACATTGGCCGGAAATTCTCTCTGGTCCAGGGGCGAAAAGTATCGTATTGCAGCAGAGCACATAGATGGGCTGGAATGGCCCTTTTCACAAATATATCTTGCGGGCTTCGCAGCACTCAACCAGGCAGAGGAAAAGGTCTTTTCTGCCCTGACAAGGCTTGGCATTGCCCGTGTAGTAGTCCAGGACGGCCCATCTCCATGGCGGACAAGTGATGCCAAGTGGAAGCACCTTGAGCGCCTGCGCTATGTATGTCATGGCACATGGGATATTGAAATCACCAAATCACCAAATCAACCAATTAACCAATTAACCAATTTTTTCTTCCATCAAGGCTTTGATCTCCATTCCCAGATACAGATGGCTGAAGATGTATTTGCTCGTGACTTGAAAAGCCAGGGAGGGCTTGCACCGGATCAGGAGGCCGTAGTCCTTCCAAGGCCTGAACCCCTTATCCCGGTGCTGAGCCGGCTGTTTGAGGATACGTCTGTTCCGTATAACATATCCATGGGCTATCCACTTGAACGGACAGCACTTGCCCAACTCCTTGACTCCA
>JAGGRV010000388.1 GCA_021159445.1 Deltaproteobacteria bacterium
CCGCGGTTGAAACCCTGCAAAAGCCTATCGGCTGCCAGGGAGTGTGAACGGTTACGTATGATCTTGGAGAAACAATTATGGACAAAGAGACTTATCAGTGCAGTAAATGTGGGATATGGGCAGATAAACATAAATTATGCATTGTAGATAATGCCTATTTCTGCACAAGATGTCTGTATGGAGATATTGAACCAGTTGAAATTTATCCGATTGGCATTGTAAAAAATAATTTAAATAAGAGTCCTATGGGGTTCGGTGTAGTTGGGGACGACAAAATATCCAGAATTATACTTTTCTCTTTTCAGGAAATTTTTATGTATAAACTTGAGGATGAAAAATATATTACCATTGTTTATTATCTCCACAAGTCAGGACCAGTCAAATCAGTATTTAATAGGGGTCTTGATGGAAAATCGGTTGGAGTTTTTGCTTCTCGCACTCCCAACAGGCTTTCCAGAATAGCTATTCAAGATGTTAAATTAATAAAAATAGAAGGAACAACACTCTATGTCGAAGGTCTTGATGCTGTTAATGGAAGTCCTGTGCTTGACATCAAATTGAAAATGTAGCCGTTCATGGCTTGAAACTTGAAATTGGAAAGTAGAAATTGGAGAGAAATGAACGGCTTGAAATTGGAAATTGGAAATTTGGGGGGAAATGAAACGAGTTTACGAGCTGGATGTCTACAAACTGGCAGAAGAGTTATCAGATATGGTCTGACAGGACTTTGATAGGTGGAACAATAGTTGAAAAACTCGGCCCAAAATTGAATGCGTTCATCAACAGTACAAAAGCATGAAGGCCAAATTTCCAATTTCTATTTTCTAATTTCACCGTTCCGTGAACGGTTACAATCTGTTAGACATACTCTTAAGCCGTCCCTTCAAAAACCGAAGGGGATGAAATGTCACGGGCTTAAGTATTGAGGGTAGCGTGAATCCAGCCGCATCAAATTCCTCTGGTTGCGCCAGCGGATAACTCAATTCATGGATATGGGCTCCGGAGAGTCCCCGTTTTTGCGATTCCAGCCACAGGGGTACATGGTGTGGCTGAAGTCCCAGAATAGTGTATAAG
>JAGGRV010000169.1 GCA_021159445.1 Deltaproteobacteria bacterium
GATTCATGCGGTTCAGACTGCAAGACAAAATTTCCTCTGTGTTCCGTATTTCTCGACCTCAAGGTGAACAGGCACTTCAGTGTATTCCTTCTTAATTGCTCCCTCGAAACCCTCCCTCAGTTCAGACAGGAGTTTCTCCACCTCATCAAGGGCCTCAGCGTTACTATCTATATTTGCAACGGTCAACCGGTTCATCATATACTGGTATAGCCCGGAGAGATTTTCAGCCAGAGGGCCTCCAATTTCCCTGTCCAGAGCGCAGTCAAGCTCTGTAAGGATCGCCATGATCTTTGAGATATTCTCGCCCCTTATTTTGGGATTTTTCTCTTCAATCCCTATCCGTGCAAATCTCACAAATTTTAGCGCACCGTCGTAAAGCATCAACAAGACCTTATCTTTCCTGTCAGTCACATGGGTCATTGAATTATTATAGGCTGTGTATGCACTGCCTGTTATGATGAGATCTCCTTTTTAGATTTCATAATGTGGGGTGCTGATGCCCCAGTACTAACCGTTTCTGGCATAAGCGGCAGAGGCCTTTTTTTTCTTTTCAAACATTACGAGTTGCCGGCTTAGTTCATCCAGATGTTTGCTGATTTCCGCAGCAACCTCATAAACCTGTTCACGCGCTTCTTCTACCAGATCGAGCAGATCAGTATCCTGGCTTAAGCCCTTATGGTTGAGCTTATCCATTACATTCCTGTGTTCTTCGGCCAACTGCATGAACGTCTGGGCATCATCATCACCAAGGGCCACTTTGACCCTGGCGTTAATATCCAGAAGACTCACGTACAGAGTTTTATATGTCTCAGGCTGCAATACTTACTCCCCCGTCATTACTTAGGTAGTTAGGCGGAAGGCTGAAGGCTGAAGGTACAAAAACTAACAGCCTATAGCCTACAGCCTAAATTTAATTGTTTGATATGTAGTTATTCAGATTCTGCATGCCCATGACCTGCTGGGTCAAATAATTCCCGGTGGTCTGATACTCGGCAAGGAGTAATTCCAATGCATTGAATTGGGCCCTGGTGCGTGTTTCCCATGCCGAATTACGCATCTCTATACGTTCAACC
>JAGGRV010000049.1 GCA_021159445.1 Deltaproteobacteria bacterium
TCCTGTCTAAAATGAATCATTAAAATGGTACTTGCCGATATCTTCTTAGCAGCCTAACTACTGATGAAAATGATGAAAAGAGATATTGTGATTATTGGTACAGATATTGCTAGTTTTCCACTCTATGAAAGATAGCCTATTAGCCTATTAGCGAGGTCTCTTTGAGTATGGAGGGCGATATTCTAATTTAATTGTAGCCGTTTTACGGGTTCAGGGTTACAACCTCTAAACCCATGAACGCCCACTCATTTTTTCTTGACGGGATAATGGAAATAAGATAGATATAATTTGGTCATTGGTCATTAGCTGTTAGGTTTGAATAATCAAGGCACATAAAGTGCGTACAAATAAGGGGGGCCCGTAGTTGGGTTGAGCGTAGAGGGACCCGACAATGAAAGCTTGCTAAAGGAAATATGGACATTAAAGAGACATTGAGGTCTTCTCTTAGGGATATTGTGTTACCTGAGATCCACGACATAAAGACCGAACAGATAAAGATAACAGAAAGGCTCAATTCGGTTGACCAGCGGCTGGCAGATATCAATATCCACCTTGCCGATCAGAGCCGGCGCATAGATGAGACGAACAAGCGCATAGACTCGGTCAGGGATGAGCTGACCGGGCGGATAGACTCGGTCAGGGATGAGCTTGTTTCCATGATTGGTGAGACGAATAAGCGCATAGATGAGACGAATAATCGCATAGACTCGGTCGGGGATGAGCTTGTTTCCATGATTGGTGAGACGAATAAGCGCATAGACAGGCTCTATGAAGTAATTGTACGAAGGGATGAGCATTCGGAGGTGGTAATCAAGATAATTGACCTGGAAAAAAGGGTTGTAGGTCTGGAACAGAGACTGGCGGCATAGAATTTGCTATATTTGAATAGAGATTTCACCGCAAAGGCGCAAAGGACGCAAAGGGTTAAACATAAGAAAATAAGAAAGATACTTATCCAGCCGGGTCCGGCTGGATAAAAGGTACTTCTTGGCGTCCTTGGCGTCTTTGCGGTGAAAATAAAGTATTTTCTTGCAGACTAATCTGTGTAAATC
>JAGGRV010000493.1 GCA_021159445.1 Deltaproteobacteria bacterium
TTAGACAAATAATGAACTTACTGAATCTTCGTCATGTATGCGTCTTATAGCCTCTCCTAAAAGGGCAGATACAGATAACACCTTGATTTTGTCAACCTTTTGGGCCTCTTCGTTGAGAGGAATCGTATTTGTAACCACCAAGGACTCAAGGACCGATTTCTTGATACGACTTATCGCAGGACCTGACAACACAGGATGTGTAATACAACCATGGACCTCATTGGCACCTTGTTCCCTGAGTGCCTCAGCCGCCTTGCAAAGGGTGCCGGCAGTATCCACCATATCGTCTAGTATCACAGCCGTCTTCCCCTTTACATCTCCAATAATATACATAACTTGTGACTCGTTAGGCCGATCCCTGCGTTTGTCTATTATGGCCAGCCCGGCCCCAAATCTCTTGGCAAAGGCCCTGGTCCGCTCCACGCCACCTGCGTCAGGAGACACCATCACTACTCCTCCTGAAAATTTTTTTTTGAGAGAATCGAGCAATACCGGAGCAGCAAAGAGGTGATCCACGGGAATACTGAAAAAACCCTGAATCTGCGGGGCATGGAGATCCATGGCAAGGACCCTCCTGGCACCTGCTGTGGTGATAATATCCGCCACGAGCTTGGCGGAAATAGGGACCCTCGGGGCTACTTTCCGATCCTGCCTGGCGTAACCATAGTATGGCAACACTGCCGTAATTCTCCTGGCAGACGCCCTTCTCAAGGCATCCACCATTATAAGAAGTTCCATCATATTATGGTTTACAGGGGGACAAGTGGGCTGGACCACAAATACATCCGCACCTCTCACGTTTTCTCCTATCTCCACGTACACTTCACCGTCGCTGAAGGTTCGCACAGATGCCCTGCCAAGAGGCATGCTCAGGTAATCACATATTTCCTGAGCCAAGGCAGGATTAGCATTTCCAGTAAAGATTATCATATTATTTATTGACATAGCCTAAGCCCTTAGCATAATTAAGATCTTTTCCTTTTTTAAATTCAAAATCCAAAATTTAGAATCCAAAATTGTGTCTGAACTGCTTTTCCGTTCAGGCACTAA
>JAGGRV010000550.1 GCA_021159445.1 Deltaproteobacteria bacterium
ACAGTAGTTCCGAATACCCCTACTTCCGAATACATTTATACTCTATAAAACATAGTCGCCTCATCTAACAAATGAGGTGATGGGCGACTATGATGGTAAAACAATCAGACCTCGGAGCTATACTCATAAATAAGCTTTGCGACGAAGGGAGGCTGTCACGCCTTATGGTGTTACTGGAGACTCTGCCAATGAACTCTGTGCATCCAGCTAGAATCGTAGCAGTGTGGCATTCGATGCAAAATTCAGGCGGCTGCTTGTGAAACAAGCGCCTGCCGGATACTGTATTTGTGAGAAGTAGTATCGGGCAGGCAGCAACCAGAACCGTGTCAACACCACGTGGTGGAACAGCCCCGACGAAGGAGGTTTTATACGAGTGCCCGGAGGTGCAGAATACAACGCAGAAGATGTCATCAATGTGGTGTTGCACGCTGCTACTTCGTCTTCGAACTCTATAGAATCAGCAGTGCAGGATTTGCAGGCAACGCATCCGATTTCAAGGATTCCGTGTGCAGATACTGTACATACCTACATAAAAGAGAATGATATCGATGAAATGATATCATTTTTCAGAAAAATTAATTCTGAATTCATCGATATGGTGGATATCAGTGATTCTCCGCAGGATATTGCAATAGACTTCCATAACGTACCATATTACGGAGATAAGAATACAAAAGGCGTTGTAGGCATACAGCCAAAGAACGGAACCTCGTGGGGATATTCGTACCTCACAGCAGATCTTGTAGGGGATTGTAAACTGACGCTGGATATCGTAAATCTCACAGCACTGAATAAGAACTACGGAACGCTGATAGAAGGTGTTATCAACCGGATAAATCAGCTTGGGATATCTATCGGGACTGTGTTGATGGATCGAGAGTTCTTTAATCTTGCTTCAATCATAGCACTTAGTACGGCAGGCATAAATTATGTTATGCCAGCTAAACTGGATAAAAGAATCAAAAAGATCCTCCATGACTTTGAAATGGCAGAAGGGATGTTTCCTGGGGTCATAAAGTACAAATTCAGGGATGAGAGCAGCCCTGA
>JAGGRV010000239.1 GCA_021159445.1 Deltaproteobacteria bacterium
TTCAAGGGCCGCAAAATAGGCACCGATGTATTTCTTTATCCGGTAGGTGTAAATATCAAGAGCTACTGCCGCCCGCTTATCGCCCTTTTCCATTTTTTCAATGACTTCCCGCATATCATTAGTGCCGCACAGCCCTTTGAGGCCACTCTCCTGGTTGAGCAGCCTGTCTATCTCCTGCAATGACATGCCCAGGTGGTCAGCCATAAAAAAAGGCAGGGCGGGATCAATATCTCCTGATCGTGTTCCCATTACCAGTCCGGCCAGGGGAGTCATACCCATTGTCGTATCAACGGATTTGCCGTTTTTTATGGCCGCCATACTGGCCCCGTTACCGACATGAATCGTTATGAGATTGAGCTCTGTGAGCGAACGGCCAAGATACTCCGCTGCCTGCCCGGAGACATAGGCATGCGAGGTGCCGTGGAAACCGTAACGCCGCACCTTGTGCCGCTCATACATTTCATAGGGAATAGCATAGAGATAGGCATGGCTGGGAATGGTTTGATGAAATGCCGTATCAAATACCGCGACCTGCAGCGCATCCGGAAAGATCGATCCGGAGACCTCAATCCCCATTAGATTGGGAGGATTATGCAAAGGGGCCAGGGGAATGTTTTTCTTAATGGCTGCAATCACGTCTTCATCAATAATCACAGTTGAGTGAAACGTTTCACCGCCGTGGACCACGCGGTGACCCACAGCCGAAATCTCGGTTTTGTCCGCAATGACTCCGTGTTTTGGATCAACCAGCAGGCCCACAATGCGGTTTAGTCCCTCACGATGGTCAGCGATCATACTCTCGTCCACATTTTTTTCGAATTCACCATTGGGCAGGACTATTCTGTGTGTAAGAACGCCGCTTTCTTCACCGATTTTTTCAGCCAGGCCTCCTGCCAGTATCTTGCGGTGTTCCACGTCGAACAATTCATACTTGATGGATGAACTCCCTGTGTTGATCACGAGTATTTTCATGACAAACCTTTCTCTGATTGTGCCTAAATTGCGGTAAGGAGTTGTCCGCAAACAACTTAAACATTTAAACTA
>JAGGRV010000275.1 GCA_021159445.1 Deltaproteobacteria bacterium
GGCATCCTTCATTCATCAGTTAATTGTTGGGTTTCGCTCTGCTCTACCCAACTTACGGAACTACCAACGTCCCCCATTTCAGACTCATCTTTTCCCATTCGATGTTCGATGAGTGGGCGTTCATGGTTTCGGCAGGTCCACATCCTCTGCGTATCCAAACACCTCGATACCAAGTTCCTGAGCGACTTTTTTTGCCCTCTCATCCACCATAGGTGAAATCACCATGACCCGATTGGCCTTGCGACCGTGTTTATCCTCATAAAACTCCTTCTTGCGCCAGAATACATACATCTCTTCCCAGCTTACCGACGACTTTATTTCACAGAGGATCAGCGTCCCATTATGGATTATCACATCCATCTCCACCTGATCAGGCCTGCCAAACACCTTCCCATCAGGGTCAACATCCTGGTACCGCTCCACCTTTACACCAAACGAATCCTCCAGGATGCCTTTCAAGCCATTTCTAAAGGCACTTTCTGAATACAGTCCCCATCTGGCGCCAAGCGCACCTATCGTAGAATCATGCTTTTTGCTCAATGCCTCAACGGATGCAACCATCTTTTCTATAACCCGCTGATTTTCCTCCCATTTCTTTTCCTGCGCAGCCCACTTTGCTGCATCTTCCTTCCGGTGTTCCTCCCACTTCTTTTCCTGCGCAGCCCACTTTCGGCTGTTTTCCTCCCTGTCCTGCTTCAGCTCACCTAAAATCCTGTCAATCCGGTCTCCCGTCTTTTCCTTATTAGCATATTTTCCCCTTGTGATATCCAGGACATATCTGCGTATATCCGGATCTTTCTCAACGATCTTGGGAAGTTCTGAAATGATAATGGCCTTTATCTCCTCTTGGCTCATTTGTGTCTGCATTTCAAGATTTCCTCTTTCTCCATATCAAAGAGACCTCTTTCATAGAGTGGAAAACAAGCAATGTCTGTACCAATAATCACAATGCCTCTTTTCATCATTTTTATCAGTAGTCAGGCTGCTAAGAAGATATCGGCAAGTACCATTTTAATGATTCATTTTAGACAGGA
>JAGGRV010000154.1 GCA_021159445.1 Deltaproteobacteria bacterium
TGTATAAGGTGTTGTTATGGGAAAGAAATACAATCAGCTCACCATTGAAGAGCGGTGTGAGATTGCCCGATTACGTTCCTCGGGCTGCTCGCTCCGGAAAATTGCTTCAGCTCTGGATCGCCAGCCGTCGACAATCGCTCGGGAAATAAAGCGGAATAGCGGTCATCAAGTTGGCTACCAGCCGACCTATGCCAATCAACAGAGCCATGCCCGTCGCTGGACGGGATCGAAGTTGGAGCGGGATAGTACCCTCCGCGAGTCGGTGCTATCGCGGCTGAAGCAGGGTTGGTCGCCGGAGCAGGTGGCGAAGCGACTCGCTCTTGAGGCCGGGAGATGTGTGATCTCCTACGAGACTATTTACCGGTTCATTTACGCCCAACTCATTCGTACCAAAGATTACTCCTGGCGTCATTATCTACCTCGGGCCAAGTCGAAACGCGGTTGGCGCGGTCGCAGGGGTGGCAGTCCGGCCTCGTTTATTGCCCACCGCCGTCCTCTTAGCGAACGACCCGAGGAGGCCAGTGATCGCCAAACCCCAGGACACTGGGAGGCCGACTTGATGATGTTCAGTACCAGCGGTCAGGCAGTCCTGGCTCTGCACGAGCGCTGCTCCCGCCTGCTCATCGCTGTCCGAATACCCGGCAAAACAGCAGAACCTATCGCCGAGGCGATGACTAAAATTCTGGCTCCACTACCGCCGGAGTGGTGTCAAACGGTTACTTTTGATAATGGTACCGAGTTTGCCCGCCACTACCAACTCCATAAACTTAAGATCCAGACCTTCTTCTGCGACACCTATTCACCGTGGCAAAAAGGAGGAGTCGAAAACGCCATTGGCCGGTTACGAAGGTATCTCCCCAGAAAAACCGATCTGGCAAAACTACCGGAGGATCGCTTCGTTGAAATTATCCAGGCATATAACAACACCCCTCGAAAATGTCTGGACTTTAGGACACCAGCTGAACTATTTTGGGAAAAAGTGTTGCACTTCAAACGTGAGTCCAGCCACCCGCCTGCGCGGGTG
>JAGGRV010000571.1 GCA_021159445.1 Deltaproteobacteria bacterium
CGAAATAGCTATATAAGTTTCGTATGCGTAACTTATATATTACGAATATATTTATGTTATAGCTTTAGATCGACTCTGACTTTTTGCAGGGTAATCATGTAATGCAAAAAATCATTTTACAAGATCAGGATAAATAGAATGCCTGTTGTTGCTGTTATTCCCGCCAGAGGCGGAAGCAAAAGAATCCCGCATAAAAACATTAAACCATTTTGCGGCAAGCCGATGATTGCTTATTCTATTGATGCCGCAAAAAATGCAGGTATTTTTGATCGAATAATTGTTTCTACCGATTCAGAAAAAATCGCATCCATAGCAAAAGAGTTTGGCGCAGAAATTCCTTTTATGCGGCCGGTGGAACTGGCGGATGATTATACTGGCACAGATGCAGTAATTCTTCATGCGTTAAAACAGCTTATAAAAGATGGAGAAAAAATAGATTATATTTGTTGTATCTATGCCACAGCCCCTTTTGTTAA
This sequence comes from Deltaproteobacteria bacterium, assembly GCA_021159445.1. Classification (GTDB taxonomy): domain Bacteria; phylum Desulfobacterota; class Dissulfuribacteria; order Dissulfuribacterales; family UBA3076; genus UBA3076. Next base: position 477 of record JAGGRV010000571.1, read on the forward strand.
GGCTGAATATATAATTAAAGGTTATAACTTATTACGTGACAAGAACGCAGCATCCTGTTTTTCCGTAACAACTTATCCTTTTCCTATTTTCCGGTCTTTAAAAATAAACAGTCAAAACCGGCTGGAAATGTTCTGGCCGGAATACAGAGAAACCCGTTCGCAGGATTTAACAGAAGCTTACCACGATGCAGGGCAATTCTATTGGGCAGACGCAAAAAGCTATCTGAAAGAAAAACAGTTTTATTCAAAAGATTCTGTTCCTGTTATTTTGCCTCGTTATCTTGTGCAGGATATTGATACACTGGAAGATTGGGAAACAGCGGAGAAGATGCATTCGGTCTTGCAGATGGATAAAAGCTTTGCAGGATGATTAGGGATTCGATAATTCGAGATTGGATGATTGATTCATTTGGAGATTAGAGAAATCAACAAATACCGTGGAAAAGAGAGATGATGAAAAGATTATTTGTCACCGGAGTGCCTGTAACAGGCAATGATTTTGCCGGCAGAAAGCAGGAGTTAAAAGCGATCAGGCATTCCTT
>JAGGRV010000037.1 GCA_021159445.1 Deltaproteobacteria bacterium
TGCTTTGAAACCTGAAAAAGGCTGTTGGCTGTCAGGGGGGAAAGTGAATAATTACAAATCAGGAACAATTTTTGGAATAATGCCCCATTTGAAACCATCATTGGCATTAACCATACCAACATAGATATTATTTCCATTTTTCAATAAAAAGTTTGTACGCCATATTTTAACATGATGTGCATTACTGAGCCAATTTGGCCCAGGCACTTTTGCAAAACCTATATCCTGTATTTTCGCATTCCAGAAAGAAGGTGAAATCGGCGCAGCATGTAAAAATATTCGTTAATACGTCAGTGCGAAAGACAAAGAAAAGATTTGCTATGCGGATGTCCGCGGCAACAATGGGATCTGATGTTATCAGGTCTTCCACGACCCCACCGAACAAAGCCAATACATAGACAAACGCCAGCGTTAGTATGGATAAAGGCAGCCCTGAAAATGCTGTTGTGTCCAGCCGTGCCCGCAAAAACGAGATGCTGCGCGGATGTTTTTGCATCCAGAGAACCACATGTTCATTATTTCTCACTGCCTCTTTGATAGTTTGCCAGAGGGAACCGGTAATGATCCAAAACCGCTTCCCTTTCTTGATAACAAGCCACTTAAAAAAATAGAGGGTAGCGCTAAGAATTAAGAGCAAAGCAAGAAACAAACCTGCCCGAGACAACCACAATTCAGCGAGATTAAGGGATTGTGCAAAGATGTACCCGGCAAGAACCCATTCAAATCCCCAGCCGACTGCACCGAGAACATTCCAGAACATGAATGTTCTTTTGTTCATCTTCACACTGCCGGCAATAAAAGGAACAACCTCTTTGACGCTTGGTATAAACCGGCCGAGAAAAACGCTTCTTGCACCATGGGCATCCATGAAATGCCTTGCTTTTTCAATATGGTTGGACTTGAGGAACCAGAAACCTTTCCCCAGCCATTTGGTGCCATATCTTCTCCCAAGGTAGTAATTTATGTTATCACCCAAAATGGCGCCTAAGACAGCGAACCAGATGAGATCACCTGTA
>JAGGRV010000151.1 GCA_021159445.1 Deltaproteobacteria bacterium
GGCCACCACGCAGCTAACAGCCAGGAAGGGGAAGAGACTCATATACCGGCCCTGACGCAGATTCTCCCAGGCATGCTTGAGGAGTGGCAGCGCCCCGGCTGCCGCCACCAGTGCGGTGAGGCTGAAGGGCCCCTGTGACAGAGGGGATTTGAATATAACCTCACGAACCAGGACGTAGGCCATGTAACCAGTAAGGGCTATCACCCCTATGAGGCGGCCGACCAGTGACCTCTCAGGCTTGGAGGGACGACAAGCCGGACATTTCAGGCCGCAGGTCACAGGGCGCAGGCCCTCTTGGCCCGGCGCGATAACCTGATCGTCATTCAGCCACTGGTTAAGGAGCTTTAAAAGACCTGAAGGAGATACCTTATCCGGATCATAGAAGAGTATGACACTCCCTGTCACAGGCCTTGCCTCGGCGCCGGCCACGTCTGCCTGCTTGGCGACCCAGTCCGCCAAGGCTGCAGCCCTGTTGCCGTTATGGCGGATGTCCGCAACCCTGACACGCATACGACCGGGGATGCTGTGCCGGACTCGCAATCCTTTTTGATTAAGTTCGCTTTTATTCATTATTCCGTTCCTGAAAAGGACATAATCTCAATAAAATCCGCCGGTTAAAAAATAATTATGGTTACTACTATTGCAATTCATTCTCTACTTAAATATCGAAAGCACCTTATAAAACAAGCTCATCATTTTGTCAACTCACCTTATGAATAAAGCCTTAACCAAACAAGCTCAGCAAAAAAGGGACTTGACAAATGGTCCATTCTCTGTTTTTTATCGGAGCAATTTTAATTCTTAATAATACTCTTTCGCAATAACATAAACTACAAATAGATTTTTTTATTGAATGATAGTGGCCAAAATAAATCCATTTGTTACGTCGGAAAATCAATGAATCCAGAAAGTTCAGGCAGCCCAAGTCAGGCCGGTGAGATGCTCGCCGGTGTTGATTTGGAAATCGTACACGAGCTGCCGGGCAGGATACGACTCAAAGGGCTATTTCTTT
>JAGGRV010000451.1 GCA_021159445.1 Deltaproteobacteria bacterium
CTGACATGCAGGATACATGAGATCTCGGTTTTCTTCATCACTTTATGGGTCTGAAGAGAAAGGAGATCGACGATGACAGAAAAAGGTGAAGGTGAAGGTAGAAGACAAGAAAACAAAGTCGGCCGGGAGAGGAAGGGCTGTCCTTCTCGTGGCAAGCGCTATTCTCCTGCTCAAAAACAGGAGATTCTAGAATACGCCGTTGCCCATGATGTTCAGGCTGCAGCAGAGAGATTCCAATTGACGGGGGCAAGCATCTATGAATGGCGCCGTTGCCTGAAACGTCGTGGAGTGGCGGAAGCCTCTGACAAAGAAGGAGGCAAGATCGTAATCGAAGACTCCAAGGCGGAGCGTGACCGGAAAATCATTGCCATGTGGCGTCAGCATCCTGGCTATGGGCCAAGCCAGATCCGCAACATGCTCAAGCGGGGAGGGTTCAAGGTTTCGGTCGGGACTGTACGGCATGTGATGGAAGAGAATGGCTATCTTCCTCCGAGTTTGAAACGCAAAGAGCATGTGGGCCGTTACGAGGCGGCCCGTCCCAGAGAGCTGTATCACCTGGACTTCTATCACTTTTACTGCCATAAGCAGAAACAGTGCGTACTCTTTATTGAAGACGATCATTCCCGATTCATCGCTGGTTGGGCGATGGTGCCGGTAGAGGCAGCCGATCCCGTGATCGAGAGTTTCGAGCGGGCAGTCGAGCGTTATGGCCGTCCGGAGGGAGTGATGACTGACCGGGGTTCAGCATTTCATTCATGGAAAGGGCTGTCTCGCTTCGAGGCCCTGCTGGAAGATTACGAAATCAACTATTTCCTGGCCCGGGAGGCGGCGGTCAACGGCAAGGTGGAGGCGCTTAACGCCAGTTTTCAGAAGGAGTGCATAGAGCAACAGGAGTTCATGGACCTGACCGACGCTGCTCGTGGAATCGGACGTTGGGTAGAGCATTACAACCACCGTCGTACCCATCATGGTCTTGGCGGACTGTTGGTGCCGGCGGACCGGTTCTATGG
>JAGGRV010000569.1 GCA_021159445.1 Deltaproteobacteria bacterium
TCAGCTTTCTGCCGGACCTCCTGATAGAGATCAAAAGCAAAGCCGCTGTTTCCCGCCACCAATTCTGTGAGCTCGGTCTCCGTCACATCCGGAGCGCTGTCACGCTGCCGTTCCGACTTGAGTACCTCCATGCCCGTGCCATTGCCATCTGTAAAGACCCACTGATACGCGTCGTTGGCAAGCCAGTTGTTTATATCCTTTACATCCTTCCCGGGCTCGCAGAGGACCAGGTACCAGGCATAGGTACCTGAAGGAATGCCGGCTGGAAGATCAAGCGTAAACAGAGTAGCAGACGCAATGTCTGCAACAGGCCAGCCAAGCAATGCGGCGCTGATCACATTGGGGTCGCCCATTAACCCATCGGTATCCATGCAATAAAGTTTGGCGTCCGGGGTCTCTAAAGCAAAGTAGACATCAGCACTTTGAGCGGGGATGTCTGTGGCGTTTACTTCGCATTTTACCTCCATCCTGTCTCCTGCCACAAAAGAACTCTTATTCAACATCAGAGACATACCTTTTCCCAATGCATCAGCAGAAAAAAGTGCGAATATAAAGGCCACCAGTATCAATTTAGACCATATCTTTCTTTTCATCCTAATTTCCTCCAGGCAATCGCATGATATATTTTTTAATATCAGCAATACTGGTGCCAAATGCTTGCATTGTACGAAATATAGACTGAGGACCAATAATGAAAAGGCACAGGGCAAATAACAATAACTATGGATTGGTTAATTTCTACCAGTGATGGCTAAATTTAACCGAAATTTGCTTTTCCAAATGTTATTACAACATAGGTTTTGTACTAGGATTGTATTTGGAGTAATCAGCACTGTGCTTCTCGAAAGACAGTGGACTGTAAATAATTTGGCTGTTGTTTATTACATGAAAGGGGATTTGCGCCAACTCTGGAATCGGGCCGACAAACGCACTGCGAAAATGATATCTTATTAAGGAACGTACAATAAATAACTTGAACAAATTAATGTCTTTTTTGCCGTCTTCT
>JAGGRV010000543.1 GCA_021159445.1 Deltaproteobacteria bacterium
GGCCTTCTTTCAGATCTCCATCCCGTATCTTTGCCAAACCAAGTCCAAGGCGCGGGAGAGGGGCTGTCTGATCCAGCTCGATCGCTTTTTCAAAAGCATTTTTTGCATCACGTATCTTGATCTGAGTAAGATAAGAAAACCCCAAAACAGTCTGTGTCCGTGCAATATTGGGATTCAGGACCACAGCCTTCTTTGCCGCCTCAAGCGCTTTATCGAGATCTCCAAAAGACAGCCACAATTCGGATAATCGAGACCATGCAAGGGCATTTTCCGGACCCAGTTCCACTGCTTCATTGAGACTGGCCAAAGCGCCCTGGAGATTAAAATCGGCCTGTTGCGCATATGAGAGCGCAACTTTTGCTGCAGGTGATTCAGGGGCCAGTTCCACAGCTTTCCTCGCCAGGTCAAGGGCCTGGTCCCTTTGATTTTGCACAACGGCAATTATAGTCTGAAGGGCAATGGCCTGACTATTTGATGGATCAAGATTGAGCGCCTTCTTAATATCAACACCTGCTTCATCAACACAGCCAATTGTAAGAAGCAATCCTGCACGATACGTGAAAAAACGAGGATCTTGAATATCTTCAGGCACTCCCTCAAGGCTGGAAAATGCACTGGTCAGATCACCATTCCAATAGAATTCGATGGACCTGCGAACCTTGGCCTGCCAGCCCGTATCAGAACCGAAATCAGCCGGACGATAGTCCAGGACAGGCGGATAGTACAGGGCCCATTTAACTGCATCCCTGGGATTTACCACAATACGGGGGACAGGAGCCTGTCCTGCCTGGGCTACTGCTGATTCACCCCTGGACAGGATAAGTTTCCCTGCCTTGTTTGTGGCTGCTACCTGTCCTTCAAGTATCGACAATAGGGTCTGATCGCCCTCGACCCTTATGAAGAATTCCGTTCCTTCCACAGCAGCGTTAACAAACGGTGTAATCACCTTCAGGCCCCTGGGAAAACGGCTGAAGAAATGAACAGCCCCGGTGACCAGATCGAGAAT
>JAGGRV010000390.1 GCA_021159445.1 Deltaproteobacteria bacterium
CTATTGAGATGAATTCTCATTGAAAAGCAATACTTACCGCAGGGGACGGAGAGAGAGGGTCTTATTTTTGTCCTGCCTCTGCGTCCTTTGCGTCTTGTATGTTCAAAGTTAAGACCAAATGGCTATCTTTTTTTCGGTAAAACTATCATCATGTCGGAAGAGAAGGATCGCGCCTTGGGCTTCGAGCCCGTCGCAAAGTTTCTTCCTTCCGCCAGGTTTAAGTCGGGGAATAACTTGGTGCAATGACACCGTATTTAGACAAGGCTGATGATTCCTGGCACTTTCGACTTTATTTTTTACTGAAAAGGAGGCCATATGCAACAATACTATTTGGGTGCTGATGTAAGCAAAGGATATGCAGATTTCGTGATTCTGGATTCCAAAAAACAGCCCGTAGAAAAAAATTTCCAGATGGATGATACTTTTTCTGGGCATTGCCAACTGTATGACAGGCTTGACAATTTTTATCAAAATCATCCTGACTCCAAAATCTATGCAGCGGTAGAAAGCACTGGAGGATACGAAAATAATTGGTTTAATTCTCTAATTAAATTTCAATCTTCCTTTGACCTTGAGACCGCAAGATTAAACCCTCTTGGGGTACATGCCAACAGCAAGGCTGACCTGAAACGTAATGTCACTGACAAGATCAGCGCTCAAAACGTAGCTGAGTTTTTAATTGCTCATTCCGAGAAGGTGTCCTATCAGCAAGAGGATTATCTGGCGAGTTTGAGAAAGCAATGGGGCTTTATCCAAATGCTGACCAAGCAGAGTACTCAGCTTTTAAACCAGATAGAGCCTCTGATTTACAGTGCCAATCCGGAACTTTTGGTTTACTGCAAAGACGGCATGCCGGATTGGATACTGAAACTCCTGCTACGTTATCCTACGGCTGCTAACCTATCTAAGGCCAAGGCATCTTCAGTCGCCGGCATGCCGATCGTATCCTCTCCCCTCTCACAGGTCGCGATTCCTACCTCTAAACAAACACTACACATCTAAA
>JAGGRV010000248.1 GCA_021159445.1 Deltaproteobacteria bacterium
CTGTACTTCAAGTGCCCGACAACAAAGCAGATGCGGTGCCCTGTGAACGCTTGCCCTAATTCATTGGCCAGGGTTTAAAACACGTCCTACAAATAGAATGGTACCTGTTTCAATGTCCCGGATCAAGAAGATGAATGGGTGGTCCAGAGTAAGTTCGATTGGAGTTGGAGGCATCCCGGTGCCGATCATGATTACAGCGGTAGCAGCGGCCGCCTCTGTCCCTGCCTCATCTACCGATACGAATGCCTTGTGCAGCACATCACCGATACACAGGTCGCGTGTACCGTCCATGCCGGAAAAATCTGCAACTACTGGATTAAAGGCGTCATTCATGCCCATGGCTTTCAGGGTATCCACAAGCCCCAGGCCCCATTCGTATTTGAATTTGGGCACTGTGAGCCGAAGATATTTCCAATCGAGATTATCGATGATTGCCTCCACCCGCCCGGCGTCAAGAGATGCCTCAAATTCCTCAAACCGGTCTGACTCAGGGAGAAATACTACCATTGAGAGCTCCTCACCGTCATACGGCAGCTCCACTGCCTGATATCCGTCTCCACTCGCATATCTGAAGTGCTCTGTCTGGGACATCATCGGCACGGTGATCTGGCTGCCCCCAAGGAGATGGAAAGGACCATCCTGGGTAAGCTTTTCATCAAAGGGATAGAGCCAGGCCGCGTTAAAATAAATTGCATTGGTAAGGACCAGTCTTGTCAACGGAGTAATAGAACCTTGGGGAATGAGGTCTTTGATTCTGTCCTCCGTCTGATCACTGACCCAGTTGTTGATGCGTACACGGGAATCTTCCGGTGCGTTCTGGAAGTCGAGGAGCCTCAGACCTGCATCATAGTTTTCAGCCAGGATATCAAGAAATCCCGGAAGGAATGAATAGCCGGTCTGCCCCCAGATGGCATTCACGATGTTCAACCTGAATCCTTCTCCATCCTGGCCCTCGGCACCCTGACCTCGGCTGGCAAGTTCAAGATCCAAGGCATTAAAAGC